>CADBOC010000383.1 GCA_902796175.1 Oscillospiraceae bacterium
AGAGAGAAGCTGCGGGCCGTTTTTGCGGTGGATCACCGTGGCGGTGTTGGAGATCACGCCGGAGGCCGATTCCGCCCAGAGCTCGTGTACGGTGGTATAGGTATCGTCGATCCCATAAAGCGGAACGTTTGCCGACCACGCGCCGGTCCAGTCGGCTGCGGCATTGGCCACAAGCGCGCCGTTATCGTAAACGTCCACCGTCTCGTTCGGCTTCGCCGTTCCGGTGACAAGCGCCGTATCGGCGCATACGTAGGTGGAGGCTGTGCTGATAAACGCGCCCGGGCGCTTTACCGTGGCGTTTCCTACCTTTTGATTGGATGCGGCCCGGGGCTGGGTAAAGGCGGTATAGGTAACGGCCGCAACGACGTCGATCTCCACGTCATTGGACGCGGAGTAGGGCGAGGCGTAGATCGAATAGGTACAGGGCAGATCCACGGGTTCTTTGAACAACAGGGAATAGGTTCCGTTATGGTTTGACCATTGCGGATCCGACAGGGGATAGCCTGCGCCATTGATCGTTACGCTGCTGACGAAAGCGGAAAGACCGGATTTCTTTACGGAAATAAGTAAGTTCGTGAGTTTTCCGTTTTCAAGGCCGGGATCCAGCCCGATCGTGCCGGAGAAGCACAATACGTCCGAGACGTCGCTGAAGCTCTCCGCGCTCGCCTGCAGGGTGGAATAGGGCTTGGTGACGAAGGCGGCGTTCTCGCTTGCCGCCGCGTCCATACGGTAGGAGGCCAGCTCCTGGACGCCGTTGGCGGCGAGGGTAACCGGCCAGCTGACGATGATCTGTTCCTGAAGTGCGGAGAGATCCTTGTCGGACAGGTATTCTTCATTGTAATAGGTGGTGGGAAGCAGCGCTACGGTATAGCTGCCCGCCTTTTCCGTCGGGCAGGCGGAGGAAACGTCGCACTCCAACGAAGACAGATAGAATGAGTCGCTGCTGCCGAGATACTTCCCGGCGGCGTCGAACCACGCGAGGAAGCCGGAGGAGGTCACTTCGGCGGCAAGGTTTGCCACCACGCCGGGCTTCAGCTTCGCGGCGATCTTCGCCGCGCCCTCGCCCTCCTTTAACGTCGCGTCAGCGGATGCGGGGAAGGTATAGGCGGAGGTATAGGTCGCGGTGACGGCGGCGTTCGTCGAAACGTCGCGTAATCTTGCTTTTACCCGCCTTGTCAGATCCGGCTGCATATCGGACCATTCAGACCAGTTGTTTACTTCGTCCGTTTTGCCCTTGGGGGTGATCGAAAGAGCCCGACTGCCTCTGTATACGTACCGCATTACAAGCGCCGGGTCGAGATCGGTTTGAATGGAAATGCGCGTATCCAGCGTCAGGGTGCGCGCCCTGATCGCATGCGTCCCGCCGTCCCTGGGGGATGCGAGCGTCGCGCCCTCAAAGAGATAAGTCTTGCCGTCCATGCCATACAGGTTGAAACGGGTCTCGATTCCCGGATAGAGATTCAGCGTAAAGGGTCGGCCGGCGTGATAATACCCGCTCACCGTGCGGGTGTATCCGCCCACCGTCTGGGAAGCGGTCACCGTGCCGGAATAATTTTCCCCGTCCAGTTCCGCGCTGATCGTCACCGCGGCGCTGTCGGTCAGCTTCAGGGGCGTTACCACAAGCTTCCCGTTTTTCACCGTTGTTGAGGTATAATCGCCGTCCAGATCGTACTGCGCGGCGGCTTCGGCGCCGCCGCGGGCGTAGATACGCACCTTGAAGGTCTGCCCCGCCGTCATAAACGGCGGACGGAAATAATACAGGGAGCCGTCGCTGTTCTCCACCCGAAGATCGCCGACGGAATAGGCCGTCCCCGGCACGCCCGTGACCTCCACGCCGCGCACCGTCTTCCATTTAAGGGCGGAGGCGGTAAGCGTGACGCGCTCGGTCTCTTCCGTCACCGTGCCGGCGTAGGAAGCCAGCACGACGCCGGACGTGCCGTCTACGCAGCCCCTGAGCTCCAGCTTCGTAAAGGTTTTATCCCTGAGATTATACTGCGGCACCTCCACGTTGAGCGTCTCGGGATTCCAGTCGCTCCACAGCCAGGTAACGTTGCCCACGGCGTCGGTCCCGGTGAGCCAGAGGCTGCCCACGGCGTCGTTCAGCGCCTCCGGAACGTCGACCCTCAACGGCTCGCGAAGGGTATATTCAGCCGCAAAGGACATATCTCCCTTTACGGATAATGCGGTCCCGGGCAGGTAGGCCGTGCCGTTATCGATCCAATAGACGAATTTATAGCCGCTCTTTGTCGGGGCGGCGGGCAGGGTGACTTTGTCGCCTTCCTTGACGTTTTTTGCGGTATAATTCGCTCCGGCGGCCGCCTTGCCCCCGTCCAGGGAAAAAGATACCGTATATCGGGGAACGCTTTTGACGACGATAGAAAGAGAAGCCGTGCTGCTGCCGCCGCCCGCCTCCGTCGCTTTCGCGACGAAGTTGAACGTTCCTCCGCTTTTCGGCGTTCCGGAGATGACGCCGGTTTTCGCGTTCAGCGTAAGCCCCGCCGGCAGCGCGCCGGTATAGCTCCACGTGATCGCGCCGCCGTATTTCGCCGCAGCCTTCAGCGCCACGGAATAGGCTTCGCCTTCCT
>CADBOC010000384.1 GCA_902796175.1 Oscillospiraceae bacterium
CATAGTACGTTCCTTTCCGCCGGTCATACGGCGATCTCAAGATAAGCCGAAGCTAATTAGCTTGCTCTAACTTTGGCGCCAAAAAAAGCGCGCCCGGGTTCCGGCGCGCCGAACGCGCCGGAACCACCGTTTTACCGCACCTCTATCATTTCGGCGTCCGCCTTGCGCAGCGACAGCTCGTAGCCGCGCACCCGCACCTCGATCGGGTCGCCCAAAGGCGCTACCTTGCGCACAAAGACCGAAACGCCGCGGGTGATGCCCATATCCATGATCCTGCGCTTTACCGCGCCTTCGCCGTGCAGCTTTACGACCTCAGCCGTCTCGCCGACGGGAACGTCTCTCAGCGTTTTCACTGTTATTCCTCCTTCTGTCAAAAAAAAGCTTATACCATGATTTTACGGGCGAGCGCGTCGCTGACAGCGATGCGCGCGTCCTTTACGCGCACGATCACGTTGCCGCCCAATGCGCTTATCACCGTTACCTCGCCGCCGACGTGAAACCCGAGGTCGGCCAGGTGCTGTTTTACCTCGGGCGTGCCGCCGAGGCGTTTTACGATCTGCGGAACGCCCGCGTCCGCGAGACTTAAAGGGATCATCTGCGCTTCCTTTCCGGCTTGTTAGCTCTCACTAACTTCAGTTTCCGAAAAAATCGGATCTCCGGGATCCGTTTTCACCTGTATTATAGTTAGCTCAGACTAATTTGTCAAGCGTATTTTTAGGTTTTTCCGTTTTTTTCATCTGCGCCCCGATGCCGCGCCATAAAAACAGGGTTTCATTCGGTCGTTTCTCCTTTTGTTTCGTCTCTGTCTTCTTCCGCAAGAAGCGCGTCCGCGATGCGCCCCGCCGAGCTTATCAGCCCGGCGCAGGGCCGTCTGCGGTAGAATTCCGGCGTACGCGCCTCCGGTTCGCCCCCGGGGGTAACGGCGACGCCCGAAAGCAGCTCCCTGCAGATCAGGGAGCCGTGCTCCGCCCGAAAGCGTTCGGCAAATTCGCGCACCAGCGCGTAATGGGCTTTTTTCGCTTCGGGGTCGTTCGGCTGCGCATAGCCGCGAAGATACCCGAGCGCCATCAGCGCGCCGCTGACCGCCCCGCAGACCTCCCGCATGCGGCCCATGCCCCCGCCGAAGGAGCTCGCGAGCCGCGCCGCCCCGTCGGCCGGGATCCCCGTTTCATCGCAGAAAGCGCAGAACGCGGCCTGCGCGCAGTTGTATCCCTCATAAAAAAGCGCTTCGGCTTTTTTTCCGTGATCCTCCATGGCGGATCCCTCCTTCCCGATCATACATTCTACACGCTCCCGCGCCGGATTGTCAAGAGACGAAGCATTGACACGGAAAGCGGAACATAGTAAAATGGTTTGCAGCAAGATCCTCCCCCCCCTTTTTCGGCGAGCGCTTTTTATCCATATACTGACATCAGGAACGAAAGGAGCATTCCCTTGGCAGAAAAACGAAACGCAAGATCCGCCCCCGCGTTCTCTCTTCCCGAATCCTTTGCCTATACCGAACTGCTTGAAGACGCAAAAAACACGCTCAGCAAAAATCTTTCGGCGCTGCACACAAAGGAAGAAGCCCGTTCTCTTCTGGAGCTCCTCAGCGGATACGCCTCGCGCGGCAGGTACGACGCCATGTGGGACCCCGACAAAAAAATGCGGCGCATTCTTTCGGATTCATGCCCCGATTTTGCCGCGCTGCTGGAGGCGGACGGCAAAAAGCCGGAGGAAGCGCGTGATTTCCCCTACTTCTACGACGCTTCCGAACAAAAACGGATCGAATATGCGCTGCAGACGTACGCGGAGCAGATCGAACGGCTGCCGACGCTCGCCCAGCTCGACGTCCGTTTCTTTCAGATGCTTTACGACTGCTTCGACCGCTACCGTTCTTCCGCCGATTATCTCACGCGCTTTGTGCGGCAGCGTTTGTCGCAGATCAGCCCCGAGCTGCTTGAGAACGACGCGCCGACCGGCGTTCTGATCCTGCGGCAGCTGATCAGGCAGTTCGGCTGCGGCACGGCGGCGGTCAACGGAGAGATCTGCAAAATAGAAGACCGCGACAAGGGACCGAACCAGAAGAACACGAACAGCTACTTCTGCCCGGCCCTGCAGACCCTCTGCGAGACCGCCTACGGCGGCGATACGGCCGCGATGGCAAAGGGGCTGACAGAAGCCGAATACCGGGATCTGCTGAAAAACGCCGAAACCGGCTGCCGGCTTGCCCTGATCGCGGAGCAGCTCGCGGCGGGCCGCTTCAATTCGCAGGGGAAGACGCGCGAGTTCCTCTATATCTTCGCCATCGCGTTTGAAATGCGCTGCACGGAGCTGGGCGGCGGCGCGGCGGAGGAAAACGGCGCCCCCGACGGCAGGGATCTGAGCGACCTGACCCGAAACCTGTTTTACGACTATTATACCGATAACCTCGTCAACGCCCGCTCCGCCAGCGAAAAAAAAGAGATCGACGGCTACGGGATCAACTGGAAAAACTTTATCGAGGTGATCTACCTCTACTATCTCTCGGACGCCGCGGGCGATATGCCGCCGGCGCTGCGCTTCTACAAAGCCGTAAAGGGCTGCTATTACTGCCGAAAAAAGGGCGCGACGGCGGATAAGCTGCCGGAGACCCGCGCGGAGGAAAAGACGGAGCTCTTCCGCGAGCGCTTCAGCCTTTCGCTGATGCGCCTGCCCGAAGCGGAATTTCTGGACGCGGTCGCCCGCACCTACGAATGCCGTCTCAACGAAAGCAAAAAGACCGAGATGACGCAGCAGCTCGTTTCCCAGCTCGAAAAAACGAACGAACGGATCGCCGAACTTGAGGACCGGCTGAAGATCGCGCGCGGGGAGCTTCTTCACAGCGAACAGACCTACGCCGAACGAAAAGAACAGAAAAACCGCTTAACGCCCACGCTGCGCCTGCTGAAAACGGCCGTACACGCCGACGCGGCCGCGCTGGAAGCGCTCTGTACAGCCCTGCTGCACCCGGCGGAGCGCGCATCCGCCGAAACGCTTGGGGCGCTGCAAAAGGAGATAACGCGCCTGAGCGTATACCCGACCGCCGCGCAGTTTTACGCCCCCGAAGAGGTAGAGACCCTGCTGCCGGCGCTGACGGACCCGCGGAAGAACGAAGAACGCGCCGCCCGGCTCAGAGAGATCACGGGGCAGCTCAAAGGACTTGCCGACCGCCGCCGCGCGGCCGGGGACGGGGCCGCGCAAACGGCGGCGCGCCACGCCTCTCAGGCGCTCGCCTCCGCCAAAGAGACCCTGGCCGCTCTGCAAAAACGGATCGACGCGCTGCAGGGCGCCGCGGAGCGGGCCAAATACGACCGCAGAGACAAAAAACGGATCTGCGAGGGGCTGAAGGACAAACTCGACCGACTGAAGAACGCGCGCAGATCCTATGAAGAAGACCTGCGGCCCGAGCGGCACACCTCGCTCTCGGCCGTCAGCTTCGCCTCCGAAAAACGCACGGCGGCAGAGGCCTACGAATGGCTGATCCGGCATACAGACACAAAGCAGGGCTCCCTCTGGCTGCTCGGCGTGTTCGAGCTGTCGGATTCCCCGGGCGAGGGCATACCGTATAAGATCGGCAAAAAGCCCGCGCGCGACGACGGAGAAACGCTCTACGTTTCAAAGGATTTCGTGCAGTGCGTCGACCGCTTTACGGAACGCTACTACAGCTCGCCGGAAGAGACGGACCGCCTCAACTACAAACAGCTGCCTGTGGTATACCGCTCTGATCTGCTCTTCGCCGCGTCGGATTACATCGTCAGCGCCGCGAAAGAGGACGATACCCTGCGCGTGATCGGCAGCTTTGAAGACTACTACCGCTATTTCTGCGGCGAAGCGCCGCTCAACGAAGACCTCGGCGTGAACGCCCTGCTGCGGCGCTGCGGGTATCAGGAGATCAGCGACAAAAGCATCTTTGACCTGCTGATTCTCTACCTGTCATACAAAAAAAGCCTCTCCCGCACCTACCTGCCCGGAAAAAAACGCGCACGATGACCGAACCGGTCTTTTTCGGACCGAAAACGAAAGGATTGATCCCGATGGATCCCCAGATCATCTCTTACACCAGAACAGGCGCCGCGCACAGACTGAGCGGCGTCGAAAATCAGGACGCGTGCCTGAGCGTAAAGACCGACCGGTTTCTGTTCGCGGCGGTGGCGGACGGCGTTTCCGCCTGCAAAAACAGCAAAGAGGGCGCCGTCGCCGCCTGCAGCCTTGCCGCAGACATCTGTGAGACAGAGACAGACTATCTGTTTTCGCTCAGCGAAAAAAAGCTCGCGGGCGTTCTGCTCGGCTACATCCGGGATTCTCTTGCCCGGCTGGCCGCGGAAAAAGGCGAAGAGGCGGCCTCCTACGCCAGCACATTGAGCTTTCTGTGTACGGACCGCGAAACGGACCGCGCGCTCCTGTTTTCGCTCGGCGACGGCATGGTCCGCTGCCTGGGGCGCGACGGCGGCGCCGTTCTCCCGGTTTGCCCGCCGCCCTCGCAGGGCGGCCCCTGCTGCGCCACCATGACGGCGCACGCGGAGGAACAGACGCGGGTCGCGTTTTTGCCGGCCGGTACGCTTTCGGACGTGTTTCTCTGTTCCGACGGCGTATGGAAAACGCTCGGCGCCGACAGCTGGGAGCTGCCGCCGGAAGAGCTGTGCCGCAGACTGGAGGAGGCGGATCCGGCGGACGACTGCACCTTTATGCTGTGCAGCCTGCATAAGCCGCGGGGCCGGGAGAGGAAGACGATATGAGTTATACGCGTGAACTGCTGGAACCCGACGCGCTGCTCAAGCTCCGCGCGGAGGAGACCGACGAAGAATTTGAATTCCGCATAAAGGGGACCGAGGGGGAACCGGGTTCCTCCGCCGTCTGCTACCGCGCCGAGCGCGTTTCCGCCGGCGGCGAATGGAGCATACCGGGCACGCTCAAGGAGTTCTGCCCGCGGCAGCTCGACGGCAGCGACCTCTTTTCCTTTCATCTGGTGAGAAGCTCAGATCCGAACGAAGCCGAAAACGGCCAGCTGCGCGTTGCCGGCAAGCTGACCCGGGATAATTTTTTCCGGGTGCGGGACGCCTTTCGGAACGCCTACGGAAAGGTGCGCGCCGCAAAAAACCGGAACCCCTCGCTCTACGAACCGATCGCGAACTTTGAGCTGCTGAGAAGCGCGCCCATGGCGGGAGACCCGGAAAACTATACCGTCTACGTCTGGACCCCCTACGACGTGCACGCCGTGCTGTTCCGGGACTTTCTGGCGCAGGTGTGTAAGGATACGGCAAACAACGAGAAAAAGATCACGGATCTGCAGATCATTCTCAAAAGCATACGGGATCTCGCGGGCGCAGTCAAGGCGCTGCACATGACCCAGCTGCTGCATCTGGATATCTCCCCGGGGAATTTCGGGATCAAGCCGGGCGACAACGGCCCCTCGGGCAGGATCACCCTGTTCGACATCAACTCGGTGTTCTCCGCCTCCGACATATCTCCCCTGCCCTTTTCCGGAACGCCGGGCTTCCGTTCGCCCGCCCTGCTGCGCGGCGCGCCGCGTTCGCAGAAAATGGATCTTTTCAGCATCGGCGCCTGCCTGTTCTACGCGCTCGTGATGTCGCCGGATAAGGCCGGCAAACTGAAAAACGTGTATTTCCTCGACCCGGCCGAGGAGCAAAACGCGGGCGCCCACCTTGCGCGCTGGGGGCAGATCGGCACGCTTCTCTCCGCCTCGCCCCTTTTCAACGACTGCGACGACACGGAGGATACGAGCCTGCAGACCCTTATCGCGGCGATCCTGAAAAAATGCCTTGCCCCCGCCGGCGCGGAGAGCTACGACGGAGCGGCGCCGCTCATCGAGGATCTTGACCGGGCGATCGCCGCGCTGAATCTGAAAAACGACAGCCTCTACTATGAGGGAGACGGCCGCATCGCGCGGGTCACCTTATCAGACAAAGAGGAAGCCGCGGCCAGAAAGACCAGGCTCGGCGCCGCCGGCGCCATTCAGATGCTGCTCTACGAGCATCCGCTTTACAGGCATACGGACCCCGACGGCAGTCTGAACATCCTTGTGCTCGGCTGCGGCGTTTACGGATCGAAATTTGTAGACCTCGCGCTGCAGCTGACCCAGACCGAGGGCTGCCGCACGCGCGTCACCGTCGCCTCAAAGGATATGGACGCGGACCGTACGCGTTTTCTGCACAAACGGCCGGGCTTTGCGGATTTCTTCTCCGTAGACGGCGCGCCCGCGAAACGGACGGCGGCGAACGCCCCCTACGGCGAGGTGGATTTCATCCCGCTGACGGAGCGGGAGGCGTTCGGGAAAAACGCGCCGGAAAAAAACCGGCGCACCGTTGAAAAGATATGCAGACAGACCGGTCTTTCCTACCGCTTCGTATTCATCGCCATGCATGCGGATACGCTGAACTTTGCGGCCGCCCAGGCGTGCGAAGCGGTGTTCGGAACAGACGCGGCGATCCACTACGTGCTCTTCGGCGATACGCTGCCGGATTCCGCCGTGCCCGCGCTGGATCTTCAGAGCGAGGCTGCAAAGAAGAGCGGCGCCATCCCCATCGAGATCAGCCGCACCGTGGATCTGCACGGCGATTACCCGGCGCTGCGCCGGATGGCGTTCAACATCCATCTGACCTGGACCGGCACGCTGGAGCATCTGGACCAGACGGCGGAACAGTTTGCCAAAGCCTACCACACCGAAAGCTCCTTTTCCGCCGCGCTCGCCCTGAAATACAAGCTGCACAGCGTCGGCCTGCCCTTTGAGCCGCAGGACCCTGCCCACACGGCGGAGGCCTTCCGGAAATGGGCGGCGGACGGCGACAACGCCGAAAGCCTTCAAATGCTCTTCTGCTGCGAACACCGCCGCTGGATCGCGCAGTGCGTCGCCTCCGGCATGCGCACGCTGCCCGAAGAGGAGCTCTGCCGCCTGACGGACTCAAACAAGGATACGGCGGGCAAACGGCATCCCTGCATGGTCGACGCCGGCCCCCTTTCGCCGCTCGAAACGCCCGAATGGCAGGAGAAAGCCTTTGAGCGATGGGACCTCGCAACAGAGGAGGAGCTCGGGGCGCTGGACGATCTGGACCGCATGAGCGTACTGCTGCACCGGCATTTCAAGGCGCTCGCGAAGCAAAAGCTCACCGACGCCGTTCCGGAGCTCACGCGTATCTTTGACGAGCTTGAACGGCTGCTGCCGGACGACGGCGGAATACGGCACGCCTATACGGAATACCGGGATACGGTGAACGTAGGCGTTTACGATACCTTTTCCTCTCCGCCGGATCTCGATTCCTACAACTATTACAAGCGCAGTCTGCTGCGTCTGCTCGAAACGCGCAAGCCCGCGCCCGAAAAAGCCTGGCTTGACAGGCTGAAGGAATGCATCGACCGGGCGGACAGCGAGATCTTTCCGATCGTACAGGCAAAAAAGCACACGGTATGGAAGGCGCTCGACCGCGATCTGATCCTCCGCCTGCCGTTCATTCTGACCTACCGCTCCGACTGGCGGCTGATGATCCCGCTCACGGCGCCCGAAAAGGGAAGAAAGGATACCACCGGTCTGTTCAACAACGCCGCCGCGGCGCTGATGCTCAACCCCGAGAGCGTCGTATACGTGCTGACCGGGGAACACGCCGCGCGGGATACGGACGGGGTGCGCCAGAGCCTTTCCTACGCCGTAAAGCTGATGGAAAGCCACGCGCTGCAGACAAAGATCGATATTCTGATCCTGCAGAGCGCCGCGCACGGGCGGCTCTCCCCCGAAATAAAACAGGCGTTCAAGGGCGTTTCCAAAAAGATCCGCTATGTGGAGACCGTAAAAACGCAGGGCCGCGACCTGCGGGGCGGGCTCGAAGCCTACCTGCGCAGCAAAGAGAACACGAGCAGACGGATCACCGCCATTGAGCTCAACGACACACGCGTGAGCGGCGCGCTCGGCGCGTGCACCGATCCCCACGGCGCGCCGTACCCCTGCTATACCTTCCGCAGCGAGGATCAGACCTTCGACTGCGACCCTGCGCTCAGCTGCTTCAACGACGTCCCCTTCAAGCCCTCGCTGCGTGTGGACGATCTCTTTGTTCCGCAGGAAAAATACGTGATCTTCGACGAGCCTGAGCTGAAGCGGGATTACAGCTTTTTCTGGAAATTATACAAGCCCGAGACCTGCCGCACGCCGGAGGCCGCCCTTTCCGCGGCGCGCAGCTGGAAGCAGCTGTGCAGCCGGCTGAAAGCAGGCCGGCGGGACCGTCTGATGCAGCTCTCGCTCGGCGCGGCGCTCTCGAAGGAAAAAGCAACGGTCTTTTTCCCGGCGGAATGCCGCAGATCGGTGGAGTGGATCCTGAATCAGGCGATCAAAGTCGGCGCAGTCGAAAAAACGCAGCAGCCGCTGATCGTCTGCCGCTCCTCCAACCTGATCTGCGTTTCCTTTCTCGCCTCGCCTTCGGTGCGCGAGGCGATCAAGGGCCTTGCCTGCGTTCCGGAAAAGCTGCGCCACCCGGAACGGCTCTCCTGCTATGCGCTGCAGGAAACGCTGATCTTTGAATACGACGATCTGCGCCTGTATGACCTGCGCTTCACCCCCGGCGCGGAGGGCGGCCTGATCGAGCTGATGAACAAGCTCAGCGCCGCCGGCTGCATCGCCGGCTTTCGCTCCCCGCAGTCGGCCGACCAGGCTCAGAACGTCGTCTGCTGTTCGCCGCAGGTAAAGCACCTGCTCACCAACGAAGGCAGCGTGCTGGAGCTCTTTCTTTACTACCGGGCGATCGCGAGCGGCTGTTTTCACGACGTAAAGACCGGCTGTACGGTAAACTGGAACAACGGAAACCTGCTCAATGAATTCGACGTCGTCGCGACAAAGGGGTTTCGCACCTATATCTTTGAGTGCAAGGCGACGGACGAGATAAGGCAGGATCATTTCAACAAGCTGTTTGCGCTGACGCAGATCTTTGGGATCAACAATCGCGCGTATCTGGTCGCGGACCTCTGCGGCAGGGTAAGCGCCGCGAACGCGCTGCAGCTGACAAGGAGCGAGGAATTCGGGATCCCCGTGCTGTGCGAAGCCGAAGCGCTGACGCCCCGGGGCCTGCAGGCCGCGTTCTCTGAAATGACCGGGACCCCCGCGCCCGGCGATCATCGATGAAAAGGAGATCTTATGATGCAATATATACCCTCCCCGATCTATACGGCCGACGTCCGTCTGCCGGAGGAGCTGCTGCCCCTTTCGGAGCTGCTGGCGGAAAACACGCATGAGGTGTGGGCCGCCGGCCGCGCCGCCGAGGGCTGGACCTACGGCGAGACCCGCGACGACGCGAAGAAACAGACGCCCTGCATGGTCCCCTATGCCGATCTGCCGGAAACGGAAAAAGAATACGACCGCAGCACCGCGCTCGAGACCATCCGGCTGATCTTAAAGCTCGGCTACCGGATCAGCAAAGACTGAAAAGCCGGAACGTCCGCGGCCGGTAAAACGGCGCCGGCATTCTCACAATAACAGGTAAACAGCAGACCGGGGTCAGCCGAACGCCTTGTACCCTGTCTGCTGTTTTTGTATATATAAAAATTTGCGCTTCGGCGCATTTATAAATTGCTTTTGCTGCCCGTATGTGTTAAACTGAAACCAAATACAGATCATACGGGAGGGATCTTTCTGCTGAAATACCTTGTTCTGGCCCTGTTCGCGGCAGTCAGCGCCGTGCATCTGTACCACAGCTGGAGGGACGACGCGAAACGCAGGGCGTACACAAAGCCGTTTCTGCTGATACTGCTGCTGGGATTCTATCTGCTTTCGGCAAAGCGGATCTCGCCGGTGCTGACGGCGGCGCTGGCGGCGAGCTGGCTCGGCGACGTGCTGCTGATCCCGAAGGGGACGCCGTGGTTTCTTTCGGGCGGGATCAGCTTTCTCGTCAGCCACATCCTCTTTATTTTCGTCTATCTGCCCGCGGTGCGGTTCAGCCCGTCCTTTCTGTTGCTCGTGCTGCCGGCGGCGGTCCTCTACTACGGCGTTTCGGTCGCCGTGACGCTTTCCGTCAGGCAAAATATGCCCAAAGCCATGCTGATCCCGATGATCCTCTACCTGCTGTTTAATTCCACCATGAACCTCTTTGCGCTGATGCAGCTCATGACGCTGAAAAGCGCCGGAGCGGCTCTGGCGTACGCGGGGGCGGTGTTCTTCTTTGTCTCCGACTGCACGCTGTATCTCGTGCGCTATCACAAAAACACGGATCTCATCTTCAAAAAGCATTTTACGGTCATGCTCACCTACCTGCTGGGCGAAAGCCTGATCACGGCGGGTATGCTGCTGATCGCGTAATTCGGAAAGGAGCGTTTTTTCATGCAGTACGTATTCATCGTCAACCCCCACGCCGGCGCCGTGAACAAGGCGCAGATGCTGAAAAGCAGCATCGCCTTTCTGCCCCAGGCGCAGAGCTGCTCGGTCTATGAGACGAAGGCCCCCGGCGACGCCACCGAGTTCGTATCGGCCTGGCTCCGGGAACGCCCGGGAGAAGCGGTCCGCTTCATCGCCTGCGGCGGCGACGGCACCGTGAACGAGGTGTTTTCCGGCGCGATCGGGTATGAAAACGCGAGCGTGACCTGCTACCCCTGCGGCAGCGGCAACGACTTTGTGAAGACCTTCGGCGGGGCGGACCGGTTTTCGGACGTAAAGGCCCTGCTCGAAGCCCCCACCGTGCCGCTGGACGCGCTGAGAGTTGGGGACCGCACCGCATTCAACGTGGTGAATTTCGGCTTTGACACCACCGTCGCGATCACGATCAACGAGGAGCGCGCGAAAACCGGCCACGGCAACAAAAACGCCTATACGAAGGGCGTTGTAAAAGCCCTGCTCACCGCGATGAACAACCGCTTTACGGTCAAAGCCGACGGCGAAACGCTGAACCCCGAGGGAAACGCCCTGCTCTGCACCGTGGCGAACGGCAGGTACGTAGGCGGCTCCTTCTGCTGCGCGCCGCGCGCCGAGACGGACGACGGCCTGATCGAGGTATGCCTTATAAAGCCGATCTCCCGCCTGCGCTTCGTGCAGATTCTGGGACCGTATACGGCGGGCGAGCACCTTGACCGCAGCGAGATGCGGGATATCGTGGTATACCGCCGCGCGAAAGAAGTAGAGGTGGAAGCGCCGGAGGGCTTCGCCTTCTCGCTGGACGGCGAGATCGTATACGAAAACCGCTTCACCGTGAAGATCGAACCCGGCGCGCTGAACCTTGCGCTGCCCGAGGCGTAAGGAGAAGACGGTATGTATCCCGTCGGGCTTTCCACCTGCTCCAAGACCGCGGACGAGGCGTTCTTCCGTTCGATCTGCGAAGCCGGGATCCGGCACATCGAAGTCTCCCCCGCCGCGGACGGATACCGGGCGCTCGACTGGCAGAGCCTGCGCCGCCTTGCCGACCGGTTCGGCGTTGCGCTCTGGTCCTTTCACCTGCCCTTTCTGCCCTTTGAAACGCACGATATCTCCGCCGCTGACAAAACGGTCCGGCGGCGGAGCGTGGAATGGGACGAAGACCTGCTCCGCCGCGCCGCCGAGGCGGGCGTAACGCGTTTTGTCGTACACCCGAGCGGCGAGCCGATCCGGGAAAAGGACCGCGCCGAACGGCTGGAATGCGCCAAAGAGAGTCTGGCAAAACTCGCCGAAACGGCGGAGAAGGCCGGCGGCGCGATCGCCGTGGAGGATCTGCCCCGCACCTGCCTTGGGCGCGACAGCGGCGAGATCCTGTCGCTGCTCTCCGCCGACAGCAGGCTTGGAGTCTGCTTCGATACGAACCACCTGCTGCGCGAAACGCCGGAGGCGTTTATACGCGCCGTGGGGAACAGGATCGTAACGACCCACGTATCGGATTACGACTTCGCCGACGAAAAGCACTGGCTGCCGGGCGAGGGCGATATCAACTGGCAGAGTCTATTTGCGGCGCTGCGCGAGAGCGGCTACGGCGGCGTGTGGCTCTATGAGCTGGGTTACCGAGCCCCCGGCAGCATGCGCCGCCCCCGCGACCTGACCCCGGCGGACTTTGTGAACAACGCACGCGAGATCTTTGAAGGGCGGCCGCTCACCGTGCTCGGCCGCCGGACGTAACGGAGATAACAGATGGTAAACGATTGTCAGGCGGCGCTGGACGCAGCGTTCGACGCCGCCGCCCCCACCGGGACCGACCGCGCGGTGTGCATGAAGGACGACAGGCTGCTCCTCGCCGTATCGGGGAACGATATCCGCTTCCCGACCGTTCGGGAGATCGGCGGGGCGGACTTCCGCCTTTTTCGCCTCGGCG
>CADBOC010000385.1 GCA_902796175.1 Oscillospiraceae bacterium
GCGGCGGCGGCGGCGCTCATTTTGTGGCTTCGCGGCAGGGGCGCGGAGATCCTATCCTCTCTGTGAGAGAGCGGCAGGCAGAGAGTGAAGCGTAAAGCGGAGTTTATGAGAGGCATATTTGTCTCTTATGACGAAAAACCGGAAATGCCAGAACGGCAGATCCGGTTTTTTTTCGCCAGCGGGTTCAGGGAAGGGGATATGCCGATGGCGTTTTGCTTATTCAGGCCAGACGAAGGCGTCGTTCAGATCGTGTTCGCCGTTGTCGATGAGCAGCGCCTGGCCGCTCATGGAGCGGTTCGTTACGGTGAGAAATACGACCCAGTCGGCGACCTCTTCCGGAGAGGTCCATTTTTTTAAGGGCGTGACCGCCATGATGCGCTCCCACAGACCGGGGGCGTTCATAACGGGGTCGTTGAGCTTTGTATAAACGCCGCCGAGGCAGATGGCGTTGCAGGTGGCGCCCGTTTTCGCGAGACGGATCGCGGCGTTTTTCATGTAGCCGATGAGCCCCGCTTTGGCCGCGGCGTAAAGCGGGAATTCCTGCCCCGAGATCGCGGAGGCGGAGGCGTTGAACAGCACGCTTTTGATCGCGGGATTGGCGAAAGCGTATCGCTCCGTTACGTTGATCGCGCCGGTCAGATTGTTGCCGATGTCGTCTTCGCTGTTCTGGGCGCCTGCGTTGTTGAACAGAATGTGGATCCGGGGCAGCTCGGGCAGGGCTTTCGGCTTTCTGATATCGCATACCGTATGCCTGTATCGCGCATCCGTGAGCGCGGCGGGCGCGGTATCGAGCCCGTATACGTCAAATCCGAGCGAGAGAAAGCGCGCGGCCGTCACGCTTCCGATGCCCCCCGACGCGCCGGTGATCAGTACGTTCATGCGGCGTTCTCCCTGTAATAGTCGCCGCCGACGCCGTCTTTTTCCCATTGACGCAGTACGAAATAGCCGATGGGGGAGAAAACGACCTCCATCAGCAGCTCAAGCCCCGCGCCGAGCAGGGAACAGGTAAAGCACTGAAGGGGCGTCCAGGAAAAGCCGTCCCAGAAGATCGGGGCGAACACCATGAAGGTCAGCGCCGCGAAAACGAAATTATCCGCAAACTGCGCGACGAAGGTGGAGACGTAGCTGCGTGTGACGTAGGCGAGCTTGCCGTTCGGGTTGTTTTTGAACAGGCGGCCGATCGACCGGTTCAGAAAATTGTTGATGAGCGCCGAGGTCAGAAACGCGACGGTGGAGCTCAGCAGAATAAACCACGTTCCGCCGATGATCGTGTTGAACGCCGTGTAATCCTCTTTTGTCGGGATCGCGCTGACGATATAAAAGATCAGGCAGACGAAGAGGTTGACGCACATCGCGAATACAGAGAGCTTTGTCGCCCCCTTCGGGCCGAAACGTTTCGTCACGATATCCATGCATAAAAAAGACAGCCAGGATACCAGGATCCCGCCGTCGACAGCGATGATATCGGACTGATAGATCGTCTTGTTCGCAAGCAGGTTCATTGTCACTACGGAAATGGTAAACAGCGCCGTGATCACACAGGGCATGGACCGGAACAGGCGTTTTGTATCCTGCCAGCCGTCTTTCAGTCTTTGATTCATTTTTTCTCCTTGGTTTTCATTTATAAAGCGGAGGATTTAGAGGCCGAACTCCGCTGCTTTGCATGCGCCGCGGCGCAAACAACGTAACTATAGCACGAAATCCCTGAAAAATCAAGCGCCGCCGCAAAAAAATGCATATAAAAACGCAAAACAAAGCGCTTGCCTTTTGAGCCTCCCTTTGCTATAATACTGTCGTAGTAAAGGCGCGATCCGAAATACAGAAAAAGGAGCTTTGTAATGAGCAGATACGAAGAAGCGAAAAGCATGTACGCCGCGCTCGGGGTCGATACCGAAGCCGCGATCGAAGCGCTGCTGAAAACGCCGGTCTCCGTGCATTGCTGGCAGGGGGACGACGTGATCGGTTTTGACTGCGGCGAAAGCCTTTCGGGCGGCATCCAGACGACCGGGAACTATCCCGGCCGCGCCGGCACACCGGAACAGCTGATGGCGGATATCGATCTCGCGTTTTCACTGATGCCCGGCGTAAAAAAGCTGAACCTGCACGCGAGCTACGCGATCTTTGACGGCGAAGCCGCGGGGCGCGACAGCCTGCAGCCGAAGCATTTTGAAAAATGGGTGGAATTCGCAAAAGCGCGCGGGATCGGCATCGATTTTAACCCCACGTTTTTCTCGCATCCGATGGTCAGGGATAACCTGACCCTCTCGTCTCCCGATGAAACCGTTCGCCGCTACTGGGTGGAGCACGGCAAAGCCTGCCTTAAGATCTCTGAATACTTTGCCGGAGAAACGGGCTTTCCCTGTGTGATGAACATCTGGATCCCGGACGGTTATAAAGACATCCCGGCCGACAGACTCGGGCCGCGCGCCCGCTTCAAAAAGAGCCTCGACGAGATCCTTTCTACGGATTACGACCGTTCCAGGGTGTTCGTCACCCTTGAGAGCAAGGTGTTCGGCATCGGCCTTGAGAGCTATACCGTCGGCTCGGCGGA
>CADBOC010000386.1 GCA_902796175.1 Oscillospiraceae bacterium
CGCGAGATCGCCCGCCGGTACCAAAAGCACGTTTTCGCCGGCTGCGGCAAGTCCCTCGCCTGCAAAAACGTCTGCCCCCGGGGGATCGATACCGAAAAGCTGCTCGTCCGCTCGACCGCTGCGGCGGTGTGGAAGAGGAAATAGCCGTTAACGGCCGGCTGTCAGATGTCAGATGTCAGCCGTCAGCTGTCAGCCGTCAGCCGACAGCCAAAAAGGAGGAAACGCTCATGATCATAAACAAGGATAATATCCGCTTTGGCGCGACGGATCTGCTGCTGGTCGCGGCAGCCGCGCTTTACGCATTCGGCATAAAGCTCTGGTTCCCGGTGTGTGAGACCGGCGAAACCGTGATGGCCTGCCACTGGGCGGGCAGGGCGCTGTTCGCCGCGTCGCTCCTGTTTGCGGGGACGGCGCTTCTCCATCTGTTTGTGCCGGACGGGAAAATGAAGGCGGGGATGGATATCCCGCTCGCCGGGCTTTCGGTCCTCATCATGCTGATCCCGGGGCGCGTGATCGCGGTCTGCGGCATGCCGGGCATGGCCTGCCGCAGCGGTACGCAGCCGTGGTCGATCGGCTTCGGCGCGGCGCTTTTCGTTCTGAGCCTTGCCGATCTCTTCTTTTATCTGTCGCGCGAATTCGCCGGCCGTCACGCAAGAAAGGGCTGAGACATATGAGGATCAGTCGGAAGATCGCGCTCAGAAACGTGCTGAGCAAGCCCTTTCGCAGCGTGTTTACGGCGGCGCTCTCGGCGCTGCTGGCGTTCGCCGTTTTCGCCGGCGGCTTTGCGGTGCTAAGCCTGAGAAACGGCCTTGAAAGCTACCGCGAACGCCTTGGGGCGGACGTGGCCGTTGTGCCCGCCGCCTCAAAGGGGCACGGCAGCGTGGACGACGTGCTGCTGCAGGGCATTACGGGGAACTACTATTTTTCCGCGAAGGACGTAAAAAAGATCAAAGAGACCGCCGGGATCGCGGCGGCGACGGAGCAGTTTTTTCTGACCTCCGCGAAGGCGGGCTGCTGCTCGGCGCGGGTGCAGATCATCGGTTTTGATCCCGAAACGGATTTTGCGGTGCTGCCGTGGATCGCCCGGAGCTATTCCGGGGAGATCGGCGAGGGCGACGTGGTCGCGGGGGCGGATATCAGCGTGCCGGGGGACGGGTTGATCACCTTTTACGGCGAGACCTATCGGGTGGCGGCGCAGCTCGAAAAGACGGGCACGGGGCTCGATACCGCGGTCTACGCGAACCGCGCCACCGTCGCGAATATGGCGAAAAACGCCGCAAGGCTTCTTGAAACGGCGCCCCTGCAGGGCGTGGATCCCGCCGCCGCCGTATCGGCGGTGCTCATCCGTGTAGAGGAGGGGGTCGACCCCGAAACCGTGGCGGACGATATCAACGTGCATATCACGAAGGCCGAGGCCACCCCGGCCAGGGGCATGATCTCCGGCGTCGCGAAAGGGCTTTCGGGCGTTTCGGGGATCATCGGCGGCCTTGTGGCGGCTGTGTGGGTGCTTTCCCTCGCCGTGCTCGCGGCGGTCTTTCTGCTGCTGACCAACGAACGGAAAAAGGAATTCGCCGTGCTGCGGATCTCCGGCGCGTCGCCGGGGGATCTGCTGCGCGTCATCGGGGCCGAGGCGGCGGCGGTGAGCGGCGCGGGGGCGGCGGCCGGCACGGCTCTTGGCGTTTTTATCTCGCTGTTAACGGCGGGGGATCTGCGCGAACGGCTCTCTCTGCCGGTGCTTTCTCCGGGCGCGGGCGCAACGCTCCTGCTGGCGGCGTTGGCGGTTGGTTTCGCCCTTCTTTCGGGCGTTGGCGCGGCCTTTGTCGCCGTCTTGCGCACAGCGAAGCGCGAAACAGGGCTGCTGCTCAGGGAGGATACGTAAGTGGAGATCAGAGCCGAGGGCGTTGCCCGCAGATTTTTCCGGAACGGCCGGAACACGAATTATTTCTACGCGGTGCGGAAGACGGATTTTACGCTGAAGGGCGGTACCGTGGCGGCGGTCGCGGGCCGCTCCGGCAGCGGCAAGACCACCTTCGCCAATCTGCTCGGCGGTCTGCTGCGGCCTACCGAGGGCCGCGTGCTGTACGACGGCCGCGATCTCTTCGAAATGGACGAAAAAGCGCGTTCCCGCTTTCGCGCGGCGAACGTCGGCTTTGTGCCGCAGGGGCTTTCCGCGCTGCAGAACCTGACGGTGCTCGAAAACGTGACGTTGCCGGCGTGCTTCGGCGGCGGGGGAGACCGTGAGCGCGCTATGGCGCTGCTGGGCGAGCTCGGCATTGCCGACCTGGCGGACGTGTACGCCGGGGAGCTCTCGGGCGGCGAAGCGCGGCGGATGTCGATCGCCAGAGCGCTGCTGCCCGTCCCGGGGCTCATCATAGCCGACGAGCCGACCGGCGATCTGGACCCCGCCTCCACAACGGCCGCGCTGGGCCTGCTGCGAAAGGCCGCCGAAAACGGCGCGGGGGTGCTGATCGTGACCCATGACCCCGCCGCCGTCGGGGCGTGCGATCTTGTGTACGCCATGGAAAACGGGGTGCTGTCGCGCGAATGAACAGGTAACGGATCAAGGTGATGGACGGGCTTCGCCCGTCCATCATTTTATAAGATCAAAAACGCGAAGCGTTATTCCGACATTTCTCACTTCTGACCTCCGACTCGCGCATTCAGCGCGGCAAATCCGGATCCGTCTTTCTGCTCGACAAATCTCCTCTTTTCTGTTATAATATACGCGTCAGATCGGCGGGGCTCGCTTCGCCTTGCGGGAAGGAATGAGTGATATGCGTGATCTATGGCGGAAAACGGAGGAACGCCTGCGGCGGATCCCGGCCTTCAACGAGGGGTTCACGTTTGCGGCCGCGATGGGCAGACGGAGCCTGCCGACGAACGCGGCGAGCATCTCCTTTTATTTCTTTGTTTCCGTGGTGCCGTTCTTTATCCTGCTTTGTTCGCAGGTCCCCTACACCGGCGTCGGGCGGGATGGGCTGATCGAGGTCGTAACGCGCTTTACGCCGGATTCGGTCGACGCGCTTGTGACCGCCGTGATCAACGAGGCGTATTCCTCGCACGTCGCGCTCTTTTCCGTATCCCTCGCGGCGCTGATGTGGTCCTCCTCCAAGGTCGTGACCGCCGTCATCCGGTCGCTGGATCAGGTCTACGGCGAAACGGACTCGCGCAGCTTTTTCGCGGTCGC
>CADBOC010000387.1 GCA_902796175.1 Oscillospiraceae bacterium
CAGCAGTTGGATTCCTCTTTGCCGACGCCGAAGAGACGCAGGATCTTTTGGATCAGGTTCCGCAGCCAGTCGAGGAAGCTGACGCGCGTATCGGCGTTTGCGCTGCCGCCGTCGCCGGGCGTATGGGGGGGTGTTGGCGTATCGGGGGTCGTGCTGCCGGGGTGCGGGATCACGGAGCCCGCTTCCACAAGCTTTCCGCAGGCGGCGCAGATCAGATCGCCGGAGTAGCCGTGCTCGGTCTCAGTTGTGTCGCGTTTGCCCACAAGGATTGGATCCCTGGCTTGGTTCAATGCATTGATTTCGGTGACGTTGCGCTGCTGCGTATGTCCGCAGTCGCAGACGTATTCGTCATAGCCTGTATCTGCTTTGTTTCGGACGGGAAAGATGCACAAGCGCCGGCAGGTTTTTTTGTGGCTTTTATCGATTGTTAATATCCGGAAAATATATTATACTTTAAAAGAAAATTTTCAGGAGGTTTCTTATGAAAACAGCAAAAAAAGCCCTTGCGCTTCTCTTATCCGCCATGCTGCTGTTCTCGCTGTGCGGCGTTTGGACCTTTGCGCTGGAAGGCGCGCCCCTGCCCACGGCGGACAGCGACGACCTGATGCTCGGCGACTGGTATTTTGATCTTGACGGCTATATCTGGGCCCATGCCGCTGACGAGCAGGAAGCCGCAGCCCTCCGCCGGCAGACCTATTACCTCAGCGACGACGCGAATACCTTCACCGTTGTGTCGGATGAAGGCGAGCAGTCTTATCTGCGGGCGGACGGATCTGATTTCTTCACGCATTATCTCTGGCAGCACCAGCGCTTCAGCGCCGCAGACGCCGCGCTCTTTGACGTGCTCTACACGAAAACAGAAACGCTTGAGCCGGGCGACCGGTGGATGGACTATCCGCGGTTCATGGAGCGCAATAACCTTACAGACGACTATCTTTATAACTTCTTTCTCAGTAAAGACGGCGTTACGATCAAATACATTGACGTAGGCCACGCCGGTCCGAACCCCGTTCACGTTGGCACTGCCGAAAGCGACCCTGTGGCTTTCAGCTGCATCAGGACTCTCGCGCCCTTCCGCACGCTGCCCGAATCCCCCGACGGGCTGGAAGCCGGCGATTACTGGTTTGACCGCGCCGCGTTCACAGCGGACCTCACTTCTTACCTGGAGGTTATGCGCACGCTGGTAGGCCCGGAGGAGATCGCGGAATTCGAGCCCTATTATAACGCGTATCTCGAAGCGCCGGCTCTCCTTTCCGAAGATGATCTCATCCTGCGCATGCCGCTCACCGTTGCCGTTGAAGCGGAAGGGCAGACGGCGACGAAAATCGAAAACAACGATTCACGCGCGGAAGAACCCGCTTTTACCTGGCATTATCTGCGCCGGGTGGGCGAGGAGCTGTATCCCGGCTTTACGCTTCTGCCCACCGCCGATTCCCCGGCGCTTGCGAACGGGGATTACTGGTTTGACCTCTACGGCTGGCTTTCTTATTTTGAGGCCGTTTTCAGTCCCGAGGGAGGCTATTATACGCTGATAAAATTCTATCTCAGCGACGACGGCAACACCCTGCGGCTCTATCCGCCCTTCGACCGTGCCGCCGATTATCCCAGAAACGATGACCCGGAATACGTTTTCAGCTTTCTCCGGCGGCACGGCGAGGCGGCGCCCGATCTCACCGGGTACACCGCCGTGGTGGACGATCCGGCTTTGGCGCGGGCCGGCGATCGGTATTTCGATCTCCCGCTGCTGACCGGCGCTGTGGTCGGCGGCCCCGGGGATTACGAGACGGCGGAGGCGTATGAAGCGGCGGCGGCTTCCGTTGCGGCGCTCTTCCGGGAGCATTACGCCATCTTCCGCAACGATCTGACCGGCGAACTGATCGGCCGTTTCGGTTCCACCTATATCACGCCTGCCGAAGACCATAACGGCACGCTGACGCATCTGAATGAAATGATCTCGCTCGTGACGGAGAAAAACGCCGTCGCCCCCGCCTGCGCCGCCCCCGGCGCCGAAGGCGACCTCTATATTGAAAGAGAGGGAGAGGAAGTCCTCCTCCGCGAAGGCGGCGCGCTGGAGCCCCTCGGCCACAGCTGCGGCGCGCCCGTGTGGACCTGGGCGGAGGATCACACCGCTTCGGCCGTCTTCTCCTGCGAACGGTGCGGCGAAGCGTTCTCGCCCGAGGTCACGGTGACCGCCCGGGTAGCGGCCGAGCCCACCGCCGCCGAAAACGGATCGAAGATCTACACCGCCTGCGTTACGTTCGAGGGGAAGACCTACACCGACGTGAAAGAAGAGGTCCTGCCCGCCGTCGGTTCCTCCGAAACGCCCGCCGATGACGGCGGCGTCGGCAGCGCGATCCTCCGTTTCTTCGATCAGATCCGCGATTTCTTCAATCGCATCCTCGATTTCCTCCGCGGCCTCTTTGGCCGTTGATTGAACGCACGGCAAAAAACGCCTTTTGTCGATAGACAAATGGCGTTTTTTTTGTAAGATGAACCAGTTTTGTCCTGATTTGTTGACAATAGGTACCTGATTGAATATAATACTTCAGGTGATTCTAAAACGTTCGGGGACAAAGGCCCGAATGCATAGACCGACGCCATCTTCGTTCATGTGAACACCCACCTTGACAACGCCTCCGAACCCGCGCGGGCGCAGGGCGCAAAGCAGATCGTTTCGTTCCTCAAAGAAAGGTTCGCAAAAACGATCCCCGTGGTGTTCACGGCGGACCTCAACTCCGGCGAGGAGGACGAGGCCTACCGGATCATGACCGGGGCGCTGACCGACGCGCAGTCTGCCGCGGCGGATTCCGTTTCCTTCCCCACCTGGCACGACGGCAACCCCGGCGAGAACAGCTTCCGG
>CADBOC010000388.1 GCA_902796175.1 Oscillospiraceae bacterium
AGGAGCTTCATAAACCTTGCGGCGTTCATCTGCTCGTTTGTAAGATATACGCCGTCCCGGAAAAGCGCGTACGTTGTGACGGGCGTCGGGGCGTTCTGCGCCTCCTCGCGGGTGCTGAGCCGGATCGCCCTGAACGGTACGCCCGCCTCCCGCGCCGTCTGTTCCACGACCGGCACGTATTTCGCGTTGAAGGGGCATTGGTGCGTATAATAGAGGACAAAGCCGGGCGCTTCGACCCGCGGGCTCCTCGCGCATTCCCGGATCACGGGCTTCGGCGCCGCCGCCTCAAAGGGCAGATACCATAATTCTATCCCGTTATCGGCCTCGTCCGCGACCGAAAAGCCCTTGTATCTCAGGTATTTCGGGTCCGCCAGAAAGGGCTTTTTCTTTGCAGATGAAAGGATGCTCAGTCCCTTTTTGCCCTTTGCCCGGCTGTCTTCGATACAGGCGGCGAGCAGGTCGTTCGAATAGCCGTGCCCCTTGAAGGAACCCGATACCCACAGGCAGTCGATATACGTATACCCCGGCGCTTCGATCGGGTTCCACGCGTACTCGGCAGGGAGGTATTCAATAAAGCACTTGCCCCGTTCGGCGCTTTTCAGAAAAACAAGCCCCTCGTCGAAGCGCTCGGCCAGCCACGCTTTTTTGGAGGCGACCTGTACGTCGTTGTTGTTCGAAATGGCGCAGCAGATATGCTCCTCAGCAAGATTCTCTTTTGTAACTCTCACGTATTCCATCGCGTCGTCCTTTCCCGGCGGAGGGCGGCTTCAGCCGCGGTTCCGGTCTTTTTTCTTCAAAAGCTTTTCCGGCTCCTTCACAAAGCTGCGTACCACGGCGCCGCACCTGCGGCATACCAGGTGATAGAGCGCTCTGCCGCCGAGCCTGTTCCGAACGGCGACTAACGCCGCGTATCCGCTCTGATAGCATTCGATCATTTGAGTACCGCCGCAGTACGGGCAGCGTTCGTAACGCGCCTGATTCGGCTCATCCATCCGTATTCATCTCCTATCTTCCTTTTTGCCCGGCGCCGTCACCGTTTTTTCGCCTCCGGCAGCTCCGCCCAGAGAGCCTCAAGCAGGTCTTTGAGAAACGCACGGTCGTCCACGTTATCGACGGCCAGCAGCTCCTTTGCGCCTTCATAGGGCTTCACCCGTTCGGCCTCCGGCGCCATTGCGGCGGCGGCCTTCGTCGGCTTGATGAGAAAGCGGTCGTCGTAGATCCCGCCGATCACCTTTCCCCGGTAATAGAGGACGTACTCCCCCATCATGGGCCGGTACGCGACGCCCTCGGGGAGCTGTTCCAGAATAAAGCTGAGGTATTCTTTTGCGGAAGACATTCGGCGCGCCTCCTTTTCAAAGCTTCAGATCACAACCGTTTGCGCCAGCGGAAAAGCCGGCTGCGGCGCTTCGAGCAGCCGTTTTACGGTATTGAGTGTATTGAGCCATGCTTCCGTATGCAGAATTTCGTTCTCGCGGTGTTCATGTTCATAGCCGATACTCAGATTCACACCGCAGATCTTTTTGCAGAGCGCCACGATATCGGTCCTTGCGCTCTTTCCGGCGTCCGAAAAGCCGGTGTTTCTTTCGATGTATTCGCAGAACGCCCCGCTGACGGGGATATGATAGGTTTTATAATCAGAGCCGCCTCTTCTGTCGAGCTGTATCATATACCGGTGAGCGTTGAGTTCATCGAGCAGCGCCGGATCATGATCGGCCAGATAATGCGCGCCGATCTGGCCGTGCTCTTCCCCATCCGTTACCAGAATCGAATGCCCGGAATCCTTCAGCAGCCACAGCATGGCGCAGCCCGCGCGGTCGTCGGCGCCGAGACCCCAGAGCTCTGAGCCGCCCTGCTTCACGACGCCGTCGCTGAGCACGGGGCGATGCGCCAGACCTTCAGGATCCCCGTCAAAAGCAAACAGATACCCCTCTTCAGCGTAGAACCGGTCCCATACCGTATCCGCATGCGCGACCAGAAGCACGCTGTCCTCTCTCTGACCGGGCAGATACACATAATTGTTCTTTCCGCCGTCAAAGCGCGAAACGGCGCCCGGCAGCCGCGAGAAACGATTCAGGACGGGCAGAGAATCCTCCGGTCTCAGCGACAAAAAATCCATCAGTACGTCCGTTTCATATGAATGCATGTTCCCATCTCCTTATTAAATTATAGCATATAAGTCCGTTTTAATCAATACTTTGGCGCAAGATAACATCGGTCCCGCCCGCCGGAACCGGGCAAGGCAGACGCAGGGGGGGCGGCGTTGTTCCGTGTTGCGATTTGTACCTTGCTTCCGCCTGAGGGGTCTGATACAATGAGATCGCGGGAGGAGGAGGCGCGTATGACAGATACAGGTGAGATCCTGCGGGCGCTGCGGCTTGGGCGCGGCATGACGCAGGAGCAATTGGCCGAACGGCTGTTCGTATCAAGAGAGCTGGTTTCAAAATGGGAGCTGGGGCAGCGCAGACCGGATATCCGCGCGCTCAGCGCGATCGCCGGGCTGTTCGGCGTAGAGATCGAGGACCTTGCGGATACTGAAGCCCTTGCCGGCGAGCTCTCCGCCTGTCTGCCGCCGGAGAGACCGCTCAGCGCGGCGCAGCTGCGCGCGCTGCTCGGGCCCTTTCTCGCTACGGTATCCGAACGCGACAGGGCCGTCTTCCTGCGCCGTTACTATTTTCTGGAGGACGCCGCCGCCATCGGGGCGCTGTTCGGGATCAAAGAAAACCACGTCCGCTCCATCCTGGCGCGGACGCGCAAAAAACTGAAGGCCTATCTGAAAGGAGCGTCAACATGAACGGAAAAGACTGTCTGCTTGCCTTTGCCGGGCTGGATGAGACCTGCCTTGCCGCCGCGAACGATACGGAAACCGTCCGGCGCGGCTTTCTGCGGCAGAAAAAGCGCCGGCTTCGCCTGCTCGGCGCTGTGTGCGTATGCATCGCCGTTGCGGCCGCCGCGGCCGCGCTGAACACACAGGGCCGCCTCCGGCGGACGCCTGCCGTAACGCCGCCGGAAGCCGGGCCCGCCGACCGAACGGCCGCCGGGCCTTCCCGGGCGGAGCCGCCTTCTACGCTTGCGGGCGCTGCGCCGCCTGAAACGCAGACGCCGCCGTCCGCCGCTGAAAAAACCGACGCGGCGGCGCAAACCGCCTCTGTTCCGCCGCAGACGCAGGGGGAACCGGCGCAAAGCCCCGCCCCCCCGACGAACCCGTCTTCCGAATCGGCCTTTGAGAAAGCGTATCGGTACGCTCTGAACGACCCGGCGTACGCCGCGTATCTCCCCGGCAGGGTGATCGCGCCGGAGAAGGTCGGCGAGAAGCTCGGCGAAACGTCGGCGACGGCAGGATGGCAATACGCCGACGGCGCCGTACCCGAAACGGAGGAGCTCCGCTGCGAAATCTACCGCGTAGCCGGGGTCGACCCCGAAACGGCGGTCTGCGTCAGGTTTCTTGACAAAGGCGAGGCGCTGACGACGGAGCATTACTACGTGCAGTTAAACCCGCTCGCCGACCTCTCCGCCGTATCGGAGTACGTCATCCCGCGCGCCGAACCCGGCGGCGAGGAATAAACCGGTTTTCTCCGCGCAGTAAACCGGGGGCGCTGCCATAAAAAAGTTACGAAAGACGAAAGATGAAAGACGAAAGCGGGATGCAGACCAAGCCGCCAGCGAGGCGGGGATTTGCCGTTTTACCTACGGAATGAACGCCGCTGCCGTGTCCCGCCGGACGCGTTATCTCCTGCCCGGCGAATCCGGATCTCCGCATCCGAAAACGAGGCTCCCCGAACGTTTGAACGTTCGGAGAGCCTCGTTTCATTCAGGGGGTTGATTTGCCGCGGCTCAACCGCCGGTTGGATCCGGCGGAATTTGTTTTTCCGCATATTCCGCCGCTCTTTTTATGTTCGCCAGAAAAGCCTCGTCCGGGATCAGGGCGATCCCGGTTTCGTCGCTGAGAACGATCAGACGCTGACCGCCCGTCAGACCGAACAGATCTCTCGCCCCCTTCGGGATGACGATCTGCCCTCTGTCGTTCACCGCGACGGAACCCCAGATGTTCTTTCCCTTCGGCGCGGGCGGGATCAGCCCCAGGCCTTCTACGGGCTCGGTTCTGACGAGGCTGTCAAGGGGGGTTCCGTATGTCTCCGCCAGAAGAACGCACTTTTCGATATCGGGGACCGTAGCGCCGGTCTCCCATTTGGCGTAAGCCTGTCTTGAAATACCGATTTTTTCCGCGATCGCCTCCTGCGAAAACCCGTGAAGGTTACGCAGCATGACCAGATTATCCTTCAGCATGGCATCCCGCTCCTCAAAGATCTAATCTTTCAAACCGCCCGCACGCGCTCCTGCATGACAGCACGGTGATCAGCACAAAAAAGAGAATCCCCGCCGCCAGCAAGATAAGCTGCAGCGCGATAGCGTCCGTACCGAAAGCGTTCAGCTTTTCGAGCCCCGGTACGCGGTGCGCCGCTTCCGCCGCAAATATCACAAATAAGCAGACGACGATATAGGCGACGAAGGGACGCGCGAATTTGTAAGCCGTTTTGAAAAACCCGCCGACAAAGACTGAGTTAAACAGACCGAATATCACACACGCCATACCGAGCGCGAAGCAGTTGGCGTTCATCAGCGCGTTTGCGCGATATACGGCGGAGTGCGAAAAGACCGTCATGCGAAGCGCGGCCGCGAGCGCCATCAAAAGAAAGGCGCCCCCTTCGATCAGGCAGACAAAAGCGTACTTTCCTTTTACGATATCCCGTTTGGCGACAGGCAGCAGCGCGGAAAAAACGATATCGTTCGCTTCTCTGGCGGACTGAAAGCTCTGGAATATCCCAAGCGTAACAAAGAAAGCGCCGCAGAGGATGGGATACCCCGGCAAAAAAAACATCAGCCCGAAGCCGATAAAGAGATAAGAGAGTACCGACGCGCTCAGGCGCATCTCCTTTTTCAGCATATTACGCATGTTCCGCGCCTCCCTCCAGCCGCAGGATCGTATCCTCAAGGCTCTCGCCCGCCGCCGCATACCGCCGGATAAAATCCTCTTTGGGCATTGCCGCGACGATCCTCCCGTTTGAAATATACAGGATATCGTCGGCGCACTTCTCGATATCAGAGATGATGTGCGTGGAGAAGAATACGGTCACGCCGTTGTTTCGCAGCTCCGCAAAGATCTCCAGCAGCTCGTTCCGGGAGAACGGATCCAGACCGCTCGTCGGTTCATCCAGGATCAGCACCTCCGCTTTGTGCGCGAGGGCGAGGATCAGGTTGACCTTCACCTTCATGCCTTCCGAAAGCTCGAGCGCCGTTTTCGTCTCATCGATCGAGAAGAGATCCAGATACTTCCGGTAGGCGGCGTCGTCCCACGTGTCATAGAACTGTTTTACAACGCCGACGATATCCCGTATCCGTTTCCTCGGATACCAGCTTACAGTCCCCGTAGAATAGCCGATGCGCTTCTTTATCTCCGCCTCGTTTCCGACAAAGGGGCTGTCAAAATACC
>CADBOC010000389.1 GCA_902796175.1 Oscillospiraceae bacterium
AACTGCTTCTGGCTGCCCGATACCTTCGGCTACTCCGCCGCCATCCCGCAGATCATGAAGGGCTGCGGCGTGGATTACTTCCTGACAACGAAAATAAGCTGGAACGACACGAACGCCTTCCCCTACGACACCTTCTGGTGGCAGGGCATAGACGGAACGCGCGTTTTCACGCATTTCAACACCACCCACCACTTCCCGACGCCCGAAAACGTGCGCGACCGCGTATACGGCCTTAAGCAGAAGAGCGTGAACGACCGCAGGCTGCTTGCCTTCGGGTACGGCGACGGCGGCGGCGGACCGCAGTTCGAGGAGTGCGAGTACGCCCGCCGCGTTAAGGATCTGGACGGCGTTCCGCGCACGGAATATACCTCCGTCGGCGATTTCATGCGCGAGCTGGAGCGCACGAGCCGCGACCCCAACACCTACCGGGGCGAATTGTATCTGGAGCTGCACCGCGGCACGCTCACGAACCAGCACACCATCAAGCGCAACAACCGCAAGGCGGAGCTGGCGCTCCGGGATCTTGAGATCGCCGCCGTCTCCCGCGCGGTCGGCGAAGGCAGGGCCGCTTCCTCTGAGGGCATCGCCCCGCTTTGGGAGATCCTTCTGATGAACCAGT
This sequence comes from Oscillospiraceae bacterium, assembly GCA_902796175.1. Lineage (GTDB taxonomy): Bacteria > Bacillota > Clostridia > Oscillospirales > Acutalibacteraceae > RUG806. Next base: position 620 of record CADBOC010000389.1, read on the forward strand.
TCCACGACATTCTGCCCGGTACCTGCATCCACGCCGTACACGAAAAGAGCAGAAAGTATACGGGCCGCGTCATCGACGAAGCCCGCGCCGCGACCGCCGCGCTGATAAAGGGAACCGGGGAGAACGCCGTTACGCTGATCAACACCCTTTCGTTCGACCGGTCGGACGTGCTGTTTCTGGACCGCAGGCCCGGCATGATGCTCGGGGGCGATTTTCCGCAGCAGGTCTATACGGACCTTGACGGCAATGAAAAGCTGCTCGTTTCCGGCGTTACGGTGCCGGCCCTCGGCAGCGTGACCCTGAAGTGGGTCCCGGGTACGCCGGATGGCGCTTCCGCCTTCAAAACCGAGGGGAACAATACCCTTGTCACCGGCACGGCGCACGTGCGCTTTGCCGAAGACGGAACGATCGAAAGCTTTGTTACCCACAGCGGCTGGCGCGAGCTGGTTCAGGGCAGACCCTTCAACACCTTTATCATGGCGGAGGACATGCCCTCAAGCTGGGATAACTGGGACGTGGACGCGGACTTTCTTGAGAAATTCCGCCCCGCCGGGGAGCTCATTTCCCGCGAGGTGATCTCCGACGGCGCCGTCGCATATATCGTGCGCGCCGTTTACCGTATCAGCGAGCGTTCCGCCGTAACGCAGGATATGATCTTCTTCGCGGGCGATAACGCCGAGGTTCGCTTCGATACCGCCATCGACTGGAACGACGACCACAAGTTCCTCAAAACCGCCTTCGATACCTCGCTGCAGGAGGATTTTGTCCGCTGCGACATCCAGTTCGGCTGCGTAAAACGCCCCACCACCCGCAACACGAGCGTGGAGGAGGCGAAGTTCGAGATCTGCAACCACAAGTATACGGATCTTTCCGAGCCCCGCTTCGGCGTCGCCATCCTCAACGACTGCAAATACGGGATCTCCGCCTCGGGCGGCAGCCTGCAGCTCTCGCTCCATAAGGGCGGCCGTCACCCCGATACCGAAGGGGATAAGGACGGGATCCACCGCTGCGTCTATTCCTTCCTGCCGCACGACGGCGCGTTCTCTTCCGAGAGCGTCATCCGCCCGGCGTACGCGCTCAACGTCCCCGTGCTGCAGGCCGAGGGCGAAACGGCTTTTGCTCCGCTTATCTCCGTGGACGCCCCGAACGTATTCGTGGAGGCCGTAAAGCCCTGCGAAGACGCCGAACGCGCCTACATCGTGCGTCTGTATGAGGCCGAGGGGGCTGCGGCTGACGCGTTCATCCGTCTGCCCGATTTCGCGGTCGGAGAATGCACGGCCAATATGCTGGAAGAACCGCTCGGTCCCGAGGAGGGGGCGTGCGCGCTGAGACTGAAATTCCGTCCCTTTGAGATCAAAACGCTGAAAATAAGCTATTAACGGAGAGTATGGCTCCCATGCTGAAGAATAAGCTTCCCCCGTCGGTGTTCGGCATTCTGAGCTGTGCGCTGATGACCGTATCGCTGCTGCTGCCCCGGATCGGCGGGATCCTGAATTTTATCCTCGTTGTCGTCACGCTGTGCATCTGCGTGCATTTTGTGCGTTCCACGGCGCAGATCTTTGATAAAAAGGTGCTCCAGATGCCTTCGCTCGTCATTCTGATCTGTATGCCGATCTTTAACCTGCTGACCGCGGCGTTTGAGCTGCTGCTGCCGGGCAATCCCTTTATGGAGAGCGCGCCCTTTTCCGTGGTGCTGATCGCGTTCTCACTGCCCGCCTTTTTCTGCTATTACTTTCTCTACGTCGTGCGAAAGGATCCGGTCTCGCGCCTGTTCGTCGCGGCCGTGGCCGCGCTGGAAGCGATCGGCGCCGTGTATCTGGGGCTTAAGCTCTGCGACAGCGTCGTGTTCCCCCTGATCGAAAGGGGAGGTGTATACGAGATCCTGCCCGGCGTGCGGGCTGCCGCCGCGGGCTCGGGCCGCATCTCCGTCGCGATCTATCTGCTTTCGATCGTGTGTTTTCTGCTGCTGCAGGCCGGATCCCGTACGAAATTAAGAAATCAGGGGCAAAATGCTCTTGAATAATGCCAATGGCTTTGGTATAATATATCAGATACATCATGGAATGGATAGAGGCGACGCGACATGTTTTATGTTTTTCTGGCTGACGGGTTCGAAGAGGCCGAAGCGCTTGTCCCCGTCGATCTGCTTCGGCGGGCAGACGTTGAGGTGCGCACCGTGGGTGTGACCGGCAAACAGACGCTCGGTTCCAAACGGATCCCGGTGCTGGCGGATATTTCCCCCGAAGAAGCGGTCATATCCGAATGCGAGGGGATCCTTTTGCCCGGCGGTATGCCCGGAACAGAGAATCTGTACCGTTCCGATTTCGTAAGAGAGGCGGTTCTCTGCTGCGCCGAAAAGGGCGTCCCGGTCGCGGCCATCTGCGCCGCCCCGTCGATCCCGGGCAGAATGGGTCTGCTGCAGGGCAGAAAAGCCGTCTGCTTCCCCGGATTTGAATCATACCTGACAGGCGCTTCGATCCCGGATAAGCCGGTCGTGAGCGACGGCTGTTTTATCACGGCGCGCGGCGCCGGCTGCGCGTTCCTTTTCGCGCACGCGATCATCGAACGCCTTCGCGGCAAAGAGACGGCTGACCGTATCCTTGCCGAGATCCAATACGCCTGCTGAGAGCCGGATGTGAGGTAACCGAAATGAGCGACGATATCAGAATGAGCGGCGGGGATACCTATGGTCCGCTGCACGGCGGTTTTACGCTCGACGGGGATCCCGCCCCCGCGGCCGAGGATCCCGATGTGCGCAACAGCGGCGAGATCTATTTTTCCGCAAACAACGGCGGCCGGCCATACGACTGGAGCCGCTATGAACAGCCTGCGGGCGGCGCGTCCGCCGCGCGCCGGCAGAGAGCCGCCCCCGGCGCCGCCTCCGGTTCCGGCCAGCCGCGCTCGCAGAGCGGCGCCCAGCGGCAGCGCGCCAGAGAGACGCAGGCCTATCGCCCGTCCGATAAAAAGCGCGCGTCCGCTTCCGGTAAAAAGAGCAGATCCTCAGGCTCAGACAGATCGGGTCTGCCCGGCTACGCGGTCGCCGCGATCGTGATCGTTGTCGTTGTGATCGCGTCGTTTTTGATCCGCATACCCATCATCGGATGCATCGGCGACATTACCGCCATGAACCGGGATACCGCGGATGTGAAGGTGACCGTTTCCGCGAACATGACGACGAACGACGTGATCGATCTGCTCAAAGAGCAGGATCTGATCTACAGCGCGAAGTTCTGCAAAATGATTTACAAGTTCCTGGGGCATGACGAAAACGAGATCTACCCCGAAGGGACGTTCACTGTGAGCGCCAGCATGGGGCTTGAGGGCATGATGCGCGAGATCATCACCGCCGGCGCGACGGATTCCACCGTAACCATCACCTTCCCCGAAGGCTTTACTGTGGATCAGATCATCCAGAAGCTTGCGTCCAACGGCGTGGCCTCCTCTTCGGCGCTCTACGCGATCGTGGACGATCCCGTCTTCATCGAAGAATTCGATTTTCTGCAGAACGTGGACCGGCGCGACGAACGCTACCATTATCTGGAAGGGTATCTCTATCCCGATACCTATGAGTTCTATATCGGCGAAAGCCCGCAGAGCGTGATCGAACGTTTTCTGAAGAACTTCAGCGAGAAATGGAACAAGGAATTCTCTGACCGGCTCGAAAAATCGAGCTATTCGATGGATGAGATCCTGATCGTCGCATCCATTCTTGAAAAAGAGGCGAAGGACGCGGATCAGATGCCGCTGGTCGCTTCGGTCATATACAACCGGCTTTCCAGCAGTTCATTCCCGAATATCCAGTGCGACTCCACGAAGAAGTTTATAGACAACAACAAGGAGAAGCTCGTCGCGGACGGCCGCTACGCCGCGCTGCTGAAGGTATACGATACCTATCAGGCGACGGGGCTGCCCGTCGGGCCGATCGGCAACCCGGGCTACAACGCCATTTCGGCGGCGCTCTCGCCCGAGATCACGGATTACTATTACTTTATCCACGACGCGATGGGCCAGATCTATCTTGCCAGCGACGCCGAGGAGCATCAGCAGAATATCATTGACGCCGGCATCGAATGATCCGGCACGAAACAAAAACAGGAGAGGAAAGAGGAACATGAAGGTATTTATGATCGGCGGCACCGGGCTTCTGGGCTGCGCCGCCGCGCAGATGTTCATCGATCAGGGCGGCAGCGTGCGGTCCATCGCCCTGCCCCCGCTGCCCGCCGGCGCGCCCATCCCGCCCGAGATGGAGCTGACCTGGGGCAACTACTTCGAAATGAGCGACGAAGAGATCCTTGCCATGATGGAGGGCTGCGATACCTTTGTGTTCGCCGCCGGCGTGGATGAGCGTGTGGAATTCCCCGCGCCTGTTTACGAAGCGTACAGAAAGTACAACATCGAGCCCGTGCGCCGCTTTCTGACCCTCGCGAAGCAGGCCGGTATCAAAAGCAGCGTGATCCTCGGCTCTTACTTCTCGTATTTCGCGAAGTCCCGCCCCGATATGCACCTGACGGACTGGCATCCCTATATCCGCAGCCGCATCGAACAGGAGGAGACCGCGCTGAGCTTTGCCGACGAAAGCATGAACGTCGCGGTGTTGGAGCTGCCCTATATCTTCGGCACGCAGCCCGGCCGCAAGCCCGTATGGGTGATCCTGGTCGAGCAGATCCACAACATGGATAAGACCGGCCACGTCACCATGTACCCGAAGGGCGGCACCACCATGGTCACGGTGCGGCAGGTCGCCCAGACCATCGTAGGCGCGGCCGAGCGCAACCGCGGCGGCAACGCCTACCCCATCGGCTACTATAACCTGACGTGGGACGACTTCCTTCACATCGTGCACGAGGCGATGGGCACGCCGAACCGCAAGATCATCCACATCGCGAAATGGATGTTCGAGATGTACGGCGTAAAGATGATCCGGGATTACAAGGCCCGGAACGTGGAGGGCGGCATCAACGCGGTGCGCCTTGCCGACATCATGTGCATGAACACCTTCATCGACAAAAAGTGGGCGGTGAGCCTCGGCGTCACCGAAGACGACATCAAATCGGCGATCTTCGATTCCGTCAAGCTCTCTGTGGACGCGTTCACAGGCGCGCAGCAGCTTGTGGAGATGAAGGGCGAATAAGCTTATACCGAAAGGAGACCGCGGGACCGCCGACGAAAGCGTTCCCGCGGCGTTTTGTTTGACGATGGAAGAAGTGAAAAAAGAAGAACGGCTGTTTTGCCCTTCCGCGAAAAAGTGCGGCGGCTGCCAGCTCTCGAACCTGACCTACGCCGAGCAACTCAGGCTCAAGGAAAAGAACGTGACGAAGCTCCTCGGCAGGTTCTGCCGGGTGGAGCCCATTTTATACGGCGAGCCGTATCATTACCGCAACAAGGTACAGGCGGCCTTCGGCAGAACGCGGGGCGGGGAGATCATATCGGGCGTATACCAGTCCGGCACGCACCGGATCGTGAAAACGGATTCCTGCCTGCTCGAGGACCCGCGCGCGGACGCGGTGATCGTGACGGTGCGGGATCTTATCCGTCGTTTTCATCTCACGGTTTACGACGAGCGCGCGGCCTCCGGCTTTCTCAGGCATGTGCTTGTCAAGGTGGCCGTGGGCACGGGCGAGATCATGGTGGTGCTCGTCACCGGCACGCAGATCTTTCCGCGCAAAAACGATTTCTGCCGGGCGCTGCTCCAAAAGCACCCCGAGATCACGACCGTTGTACAGAACGTGAACGACCGCTTTACAAGCCTTGTGCTCGGGGAAAAGCAGACCGTTTTATACGGCGGCGGGTATATCACGGACGAACTCCTCGGCAGGCGCTTCCGCGTGTCGCCGAAGTCGTTTTATCAGATCAATTATCATATGACCGAGCGCCTCTACGCCGCGGCGCTCGATTTCGCCGCGATCCAGAAGACAGACCGCGTGATCGACGCCTACGCCGGGGTCGGCACGATCGGCCTGCTGGCGTCTGACCGCGCGAAGGAGGTCCTCTCCATCGAATCGAACCCCGAAGCCTCCGCCGACGCGAAAAAGAACGCGCGGCTCAACGGCATTCAGAACATGCGCTTTCTCTGCGCGGACGCCACCGAAGCGCTGCGGGAAATGGCGAAAGCCCGCGAAAAGGCCGACGTCGTCATTCTGGACCCGCCCCGCGCCGGCAGCACGCCCGCCTTTATCCGGAGCGTCTCCGCCTTAAAGCCCCCGCGCGTCGTCTACGTCTCCTGCAACCCCGAGACCCTCGCCAGAGACCTGCAGCTCTTTGTTAAAGAGGGCTACCGGGTAAAACGCTGTCAGCCGGTGGATATGTTCCCGTACACGCTGCATGTCGAGACGGTCTGTTTGATGTCAAGAGTCGAAGGAAAATAGGCGCGAAAGCCCGCTAACACTGCGGTTTCTGGGTAATCGGACAAATTTGGCATCGGGCAGTACAAACGCTTCTCGGTAACTTATCCAAGGGCAATCCGGCTCAAAAAGTGTGAGAGTTGAGTTGCCAC
>CADBOC010000390.1 GCA_902796175.1 Oscillospiraceae bacterium
GATAAGATCGGCGACGTCATCGGCAAGCAGGGCAAGATCATTCAGCAGATCCAGGCCGAATGCGGCGTAAAGATCGACATTGAGGACGACGGCAGCGTGTTCATCTGCGCCACCGACATCGACAACGCCAGAAAGGCGCTCTCGATCGTTGAGACCATCGCGAACGACCCCGAGGTCGGCGCGTTCTACAAGGGCGTGGTCACCCGCCTGATGAGCTTCGGCGCGTTCGTGGAGATCGCGCCCGGCAAGGAAGGCCTTGTGCACATCAGCCACCTCGACGTAAAGCGCACCGAGCGCGTGGAGGACGTGGTGAACGTGGGCGACGAGATCGTGGTGCAGGTGCTGCCCATCGACGATCAGGGCCGCCTGAACCTCTCGCGCCGCAACGCGCTGATCGCCCTCGAGGGCAAAAAGCCCGAGGACGACGCGCCGGCGGATCCCTCTTCCCGCAAGCCGAGAAGAGATTTCAACAAAGGCCCGCGCGGCGGCAGACGATAAAGCATATAACCGATCGGGCGGCGAAGCGTGACGAACACGCCTCGCCGCTTTTCTTTTTTCATCTTGTAAAATCCTTCCGTTTCTGCTATGATGGTACAAAACGGAACAGACTGAAAAGGAGCAATATGAACACAAAACGCATCGCAAAACAGATCTTTTCACACACGGACTTCAGCGGCAAGGTGCTTTCCGGAGACGGCAAGCTGCTGAAGACCCGCCGCTATACGGGCGAAGACTTTTTCGCCTCCGCCCAGGGCATCACGAACGACGGAACGTATTTTTACTGCACCGGCACCGTCGCGCCCCTGGGCTACCACGGGATCACAAAGATCGACATGGCTACCGGCAGGATCGTACAGGCAAAGTACCGCTATCTGCCCGCCGAGCTCGCGGCGCTGGGCTTCAACCACTACGGCGGCTGCACGTATTTTGAAGAAAAGCTCTTTGTCGCCGTGGAGGATACAAAGCGCGAGCACCCCTGCCTTGCGGTATTCGACGCGAACACACTGGAATTCACCGGACGGTTTCAGATCCTCGGCGCTGCCATCCAGCCCAACGGCAACCTGCCGTGGTGCGCGGCCGACAAAGAAAACCGCCTGCTCTACACAGGCTTTTTCGATCACTGCAATTATATAAACGTCTTCGACGTCGATACGCTGGAACACAAAGACCGCGTCTTTCTCGACCGCACCGTGGAGCACACGCAGGGCGGCGAGATGTGGGGCGGCGTGATCTACATCTCATGCCACGACTCGTGGCGCGAAAAGCATATTTACGCCATCGACCCCGAAACGGGACGGGTGCGCACCGTGATGACGCGCAGCGCAAAGATGAATCTTGTGGAATCCGAAGGCATAACGGTCTGCCCCACCCCGGACGGCGGCTTCTTCCACCAGCTCGACGTCGTCTACCCCTTAGGCCTCGCCATACGCACGTACTCCGCTCCGTCGGAGACGGCGCGGAAGTGAAACGTGAAAAGCAGACGGGCTCCGCCCGTACCTGTATCATGATTATACGAATCGGCTTTTAAAGAAAAGGAGCGTCGTCAGCATGGAAAAGAATCGTATTTCCGGCCGCGTCTGGTTCAACCTGCTGCTCTTCGGACTGATGGGGCAGATCGCGTGGAACGTGGAAAACATGTACTTCAACACCTTTCTTTTCAACAGGATCGGCGGCACCACGCGGGACATCAACGTAATGGTGGCGGCGAGCGCCGCCACGGCGGTACTCACCACCTTTGTCATGGGAGCCTTCAGCGACCGCCGCGGCAAACGCAAGCCCTTTATCTGCGTCGGCTACATCCTGTGGGGTATCACGGTGACCGTCTTCGGCTTTATTTCGCGCGAGCACACGGCGGCGCTCTTCCCCGCGCTGGCGCCGGTCTCCGTCGTCGCCGTTACGGTAAGCGCCGTGGTTGTGATGGACTGCGTAATGACCTTTATGGGCTCCACCTGCAACGACGCCGCCTTCAACGCCTGGATCACAGACGTGACGGATGAGAAAAACCGCGGCTCCGTGGAGAGCGTGAACGCGATCCTGCCCGTGGCGGCAATGCTGCTCGTGACCGTGGGCTTCGGCGCGGGAGCGACGGCGCTCGGCTACTCCGCCTGCTTCTTCGGCCTTGGGGCGATCGTGATCCTCGCCGGCGTTGTGGGTCTGTTCACGCTGAAGGATTCCCCGCGCACCGCGCCGTCGGAGGGCCGCTACTGGCAGGAGCTCATCTACGGGCTGCGTCCCTCGGTCGTCAAAGAGAACAGACGGCTCTACCTGCTCTTCGCCGCCCAGTGCCTTGCCGCCGTCGCGATGCAGGTGGTAACGCCCTATATCTTCATCTATCTGCAGCATTATCTGGGCTTCGACTTCAATTCCGCCGTCGGCGTGCTGACCGAAAACCCGCTGAAGACCGTTATCGCCGGGATCGCGGCCGCGGCGTTCATCGCGGCGGTGCTATTCTTCGGCAAACTGACGGACCGCGTGGGCAGAGACGTCTTTCTGCTGCCGTCTGTCCTGCTGCAGGCGGCGGGGCTGCTGCTCGCCTTCCCGATGAAAA
>CADBOC010000391.1 GCA_902796175.1 Oscillospiraceae bacterium
CGCCGAGATCACAGAGGAAAACGACGATTTCGCCGCCTTCATGCAGGCGCTCAACTCCGTGACCGTGTGGCTCTGCCGCCGCATCGCGGGGGACGGCGAGGGCGCGACGAAGCTGCTCGAGTGCGTCGTTACGGGCGCCGAAAGCGAAGCGGTCGCGAAAACCTGCGCCAAGAGCGTGATCTGCTCAAGCCTGACGAAGGCCGCCATGTTCGGCGCGGACGCGAACTGGGGCCGCGTGCTCTGCGCGCTGGGCTATGCGGGCGCAGCGCTGGACGTATCGAAGATCGGCGTTTCCTTCGCCTCCGACGCGGGGCAGGTGCTCGTCTGCCGGAACGGCGCGGGCGTGCCGTTCTCGGAGGAGGAGGCAAAGCGCGTGCTCCTCGAAAAGGAGATCCGCATTCTGGTCACCCTCGGCTCCGGCCCCTTCGGCGCGACGGCCTGGGGCTGCGACCTTACCTACGATTACGTAAAGATCAACGGCGATTACCGCACCTGAGGAGGGGTCCTGCTTTGAAGCTGACGAACGCGCAGCGGGCATACGCGCTGGTGCACGCGCTGCCATATATCAAGAATTATACGGGTAAGATCCTCGTCGTCAAGTACGGCGGCAACGCGATGCTGGACGAAACGATGAAGGCGCGCGTGATGCGCGACCTGGTTCTGCTGCACGAGATCGGCGTAAAGGTCGTGCTGGTGCACGGCGGGGGGCCTGAGATCAGCGAGATGCTCAGAAAAACGGGCAAGGAGAGCCGCTTTGTCAACGGCCTGCGCGTAACGGACGCGGAGACCGCCGAGATCGCCCTGATGGTGCTCGCCGGCAAGATCAGCAAAGGGCTTGTAAATCTGCTGGAGCGCGAGGGCGCGGAGGCCGTGGGGCTTTCGGGCGCGGACGGGCTTTTGATCGAGGCGCGGCAGAAGGATCCCGCCCTCGGCTTTGTGGGCGAGATCACTTCCGTGAACCCGGGCGTCGTCACCGATCTGCTCGAAAAGGGCTATATCCCCGTGGTCTCCACGGTCGGCGTCGACCGAGAGGGCAATATCTATAACATCAACGCCGATACGGCGGCGGCCTTCCTCGCGGGGGCGCTGGGGGCGGAGAGCCTGATCAATATGACGGATATCGCCGGCGTGCTCCGCGACCGGAACGACCCCGAAACGCTCATCCCGCACATCACCCTCGCCGACGCGCCGGCGCTCATAGAGAGCGGCGTGATCAGCGGCGGCATGATCCCGAAAACGGAGTGCTGCATGGAGGCGGTCCGCCGGGGCGTGAAAAAGGTGTTCATCATCGACGGCACCGTGCCCCACGCCATTCTCATCGAGACCCTGACGGACGAGGGGCTCGGGACGATGTTTACGGCGTGACGGGAACTTGATAAAGTTATAAAAGACGAAAGACGAAAGATAAAAGACGAAATCGGAAAACGCTTCGCGTTTTGATCATAAAATGCCGGGGAACGTATACGCGGGACCTGAAGGAGGGATCTTATGTCAACGATCATCGAAAACGACAAAGCATATATCGCCGGGACCTATGCGCGGTTCCCGGTCGCGCTGGCGTCCGGACGGGGGAGCCTGTGCTACGACGAAGCGGGAAAGGAATACATCGATCTCGGCACCGGGATCGCGGTGAATATCTTCGGCTTCGCGGACCCGGGCTGGACCGCCGCCGTCACGAAGCAGCTGTCTGTTTTGCAGCACGCCTCCAATCTCTATTACACGGAGCCGGATACGCGCCTCGCGAAAATGCTCTGCGAGCGCACCGGCATGAAGAAGGTCTTCTTCTCCAATTCCGGGGCGGAGGCGAACGAGTGCGCCATCAAGGCCGCGCGCAAGTATTCCGCCATGAAAAAGGGCGCCGATACCTTTACGGTCGCTTCCCTCGTCAACAGCTTTCACGGCAGAACGCTCACCACGCTCGCGGCGACGGGGCAGGAGGTCTTCCATAAGGATTTCACGCCCTTAACGCCGGGCTTTCTCAGCGTGCCCGTCGGCGATATGGCGGCGCTCGAAACCGCCGACGACGAACAAAAGCTCGCCGGCGTCATCATCGAATGCGTGCAGGGCGAGGGCGGCGTCGCCGCGCTGCCTGAAGCGTATGTGAAAGCCGTGGCGGCGTTCTGCGCCGAGCGCGATATCCCGCTCATCTGCGACGAGGTGCAGTGCGGCAACGGCCGCACGGGCGAGCTTTACGCCTATATGCATTACTCGGTCACGCCCGATATCGTCTCCACCGCCAAGGGACTCGGCGGCGGCCTGCCCATCGGCGCGACGCTCCTCGGGGAAAAGGTAGAGAACGTCTTCGCTCCCGGCGACCACGGCTCCACCTTCGGGGGCAACCCCGTCTGCTGTGCCGGGGCCTGCGAGATATTGTCGCGCCTTGACGACAGACTGCTTGCCGACGTGCGCCGCAAGGGCGAATACATCGTTGACGCGCTCACCGGCGCCGAGGGCGTAAAGAGCGTAACGGGGCTGGGGCTGATGCTCGGCGTCGAAACCGAAAAGCCGGCCGCCGACGTGATCGCCGCCTGCCGCGAAGCGGGCGTGTTGGTACTCAAAGCGAAAAACAAGGTCCGGCTGCTGCCGGCGCTGAATATCCCCGACGACCTCCTCGAAAAGGCGGTCGGGATCCTGAAGGAGGCCTGCAAATGAATCTGAAAGGACGCGACTTTTTAACGCTGCTCGATTTTACGCCGGAGGAGATCTTATACCTGCTCGATCTCGCCGCCGAGCTCAAACGGAAGAAAAAAGCGGGGGAGCCGCACGACGTGCTGCGCGGAAAAAACGTGGCGCTGATCTTCGAAAAGACCAGCACCCGCACGCGCTCGAGCTTTGAGGTCGCCTGCAGCGACCTCGGCATGGGTTCCACCTACCTCGATCCCTCGGGCAGCCAGATCGGCAAAAAAGAGAGCATCGCCGATACCGCCCGCGTGCTCTGTCGCATGTACGACGCCATCGAGTACCGCGGCTTCGGGCAGCAGATCGTCGAAGAGCTGGCGGAATATTCCTCCGTCCCTGTGATCAACGGCCTGACGAACGAATACCACCCCACGCAGATCCTCGCCGATATGCTGACGGTGCGCGAGCGCTTCGGGTCCCTTAAGGGCAAAAAGCTCGTCTACATGGGCGACGCGCGCTACAACATGGGCAATTCCCTGATGATCGGCTGCGCGAAGCTCGGCGTAAACTATACCGTAGCCTCCCCCGAATCGTATTTCCCGGAGGAGAGCCTGCGCGAAAAATGCCTCGCCATCGCGGCCGAGACCGGCGCCTCCATCGAATTTGAGGTGGATCCCTTCAAAGCCGTGCGCGACGCGGACGTGATCTATACCGACATCTGGGTCTCGATGGGCGAACCGGAGGAGATCTGGGCGCAGCGCATCCACGATCTGCTGCCCTATCAGGTGAACGCCGGACTGATGGCGGCAGCAAAGCCCGAAACGGTCTTCATGCACTGCCTGCCCTCCTTCCACGACCGCAAGACCGGCATCGGCAGCCGCCTCGGCGAGATCTTCGGGCTTGACGCCTTCGAGGTGACGAACGACGTCTTCGAAAGCCCGCAGAGCCTCGTTTTCGACGAGGCCGAAAACCGCATGCATACGATCAAGGCCGTGCTGTTCGCCGTTCTCGGAGGAAAACTGTAAAAAAGTTACAAAAGACGAAAGATGAAAGATGAAAGCGGGGCCTGCGGCCGGCATTATAAACGGCGCTTCAGCGCCGTAAATGAAGAAAAGAAGAAAGATCAGACGCGCCGAACGCCGCGCAAAGTCAGAAATATATTATAAAAATCAAAACGCGAAGCGTTTTCCTTTTTCGTCTTTCATCTTTCATCTTTCATAACTTTCGCGGCCTCAGCCGCGCCGTCTTTCATCTTTCATAACTTTCGCGGCTTCAGCCGCGCTGTCTTTCATCTTTCATAACTTTCGCGGCTTCAGCCGCGCCGTCTTTCATCTTTCATAACTTTCGCGGCTTCAGCCGCGTAAAGGGAGGGGTTCACAATGCGTTTGCCCGATATGGACAAAAAACTGGTTCTGCCCGGGGGCGAGGTCTTTTACGGCTGCGGCTTCGGCGCTGACAAAGACGTGATCAACGAGCTTGTGTTCAACACCTCGATGGTCGGCTATCAGGAGATCTTCTCCGATCCCTCCTACACCGATCAGACGGTCGTGATGACCTATCCGCTGATCGGCAACTACGGCGTGGCGGACGAGGATTACGAGACCAAGATCCCCTCCGTCGGGGCGTTTGCCGTTCGTGAATACAACGATCTTCCCTCCAACTTCCGCTATACGAAAACGCTTGGGGAAGTGATGGAGGAATATGATATCCCGGGGATCGCCGGTGTGGATACAAGGCGTTTAACGCGTTATATCCGCGATCACGGCTCGACCCCCGCCTTGTTAACGGGGGCCGAAAGGCCCCTTTCTTCCTGCATGGAGGAGCTTGCCGCCTTCACGCCGCCCCACGACGCGGTAAAGCGCGTGAGCTGCAAAAAGCGGTGGTACGCGCGTACCTCCAACCACCGGTATAACGTGGTGGCGATCGACTGCGGTATCAAGCTCAACATCGTAAGGAGCCTGACCGCCCGGGGCTGCAACGTGACCGTCGTGCCCTATGATACCCCCGCCGGGGAGGTGCTGCGCATGCAGCCGGACGGCGTCTTTTTCTCGAACGGCCCCGGCGACCCCGAGGACGTGCCCGAGGCCGTGGCGCTCATCAGGAAGCTGCGCGGGCGCTTCCCGATCTTCGGCATCTGCCTCGGCCACCAGCTCATCGCCCTCTCCTACGGCGCGAAGACCTATAAGCTCAAGTTCGGGCACCGGGGCGGCAACCACCCCGTGCTGGCCGTGGATACGGGTAAAATCGAGATCACCTCGCAGAACCACTCCTACGCCGTGGCGAAGGAGAGCCTTGCCGGAACGCCCCTGACGGTGACGCACATAAACCTCCTCGACGGCACGGTGGAGGGCCTGAAAAACGACGCGGACCGCGTGTTCTCGGTGCAGTACCACCCCGAGAGCGCGCCCGGCCCGCAGGACAGCGGCTATCTCTTCGACCGCTTCCTCGATATGATGGGAAAGGGGGGCCGCTGATATGCCCAGACGCACGGATATACACAGGATCATGGTGATCGGCTCCGGCCCGATCGTCATCGGTCAGGCCGCCGAATTCGATTACGCGGGGACCGAAGCCTGCCTCGCGCTCCGGGAGGAGGGGTATGAGGTCATCCTCTGCAACTCGAACCCC
>CADBOC010000392.1 GCA_902796175.1 Oscillospiraceae bacterium
CGCAGGTTCTTTGCGAGCCCTGCCGAACAGGTCGCCGCAAAGCCGAGGTCAAGTCTGTTCGCCTGAGCCGAACAGGGAAAGGTCTCCCAGCACACGCGGCCGCTCAGACAGCCGGCGGCGAGGGCTTTTGCCTCCTCGATCATTTCGCGTCCCTCGTCGAGGGGGATCCCGGCGTAGCGGGCGATCTCTCTGTCTCTGAGCGGCAGGGCGGGATAGTCTTTGATCCGGACCATTTATCCGAGTATATCCGAAAGATTGCGCAGGATCGCCTCGGCCACGTCCGGCTTGTTCATGGTGTAGACGTGGACGTTTCGGATCCCGTTGGCGAAAAGATCGATGATCTGGTCCGCCGCGTATACGATGCCTGCCTGCTTCATGGCCTTCGGGTCGTCGCCGAAGCGGTCCACCAGAGACTGGAAGCGGTGGGGGATGAAGGATCCCGAAAGCTTGATCGCGCGGGCGATCTGCGCCGCGTTCGTGATCGGCATGACGCCGGGCAGGATCGGCACGGTGACGCCGGCCTCTCGGATCCGGTACAAAAAGCTGTAGTAGAGGGCGTTGTCAAAAAACATCTGCGTTGTCAGAAAGTCGCAGCCGGCGTCGACCTTTTCCTTCAGCCGTCTGATATCCTCCTCCGAATTGCGGCTCTCGGGGTGTACCTCGGGGTAGCACGCGCCGCCGACGCAGAAATCGGGATCGATGGAGCGGATCTCGCGGATCAGGTCCACCGCGTGGCGGTAGGCCCTTTCCTCCTCCGGCGGGGAATCGGGCAGCAGGTCGCCCCTGAGCGCCATAATGTTCTCGATGCCGGCGGCCCGGATATCCCCGATGTGCCGCCGCACCTCCTCTCTGGTGGAGGAGGCGCAGGTCAGGTGCGCCAAAGTCGGCACGCCGTAGCGGTCTTTGATGTTTTTCGCGATATCGAGCGTATATCTGCTGGTGCCGCCGCCCGCGCCGTAGGTAACGCTGACGAACGCCGGGCCCAGCAGCGCGATCTGCTCGGTTGAGCTGCGCACCGTTTCGAAGGCGGCGTCGGTCTTCGGGGGGAAGACCTCAAATGAGAGAGAAAAAGAGTTCTTGGTCAGAACTTCCGTGATCCTCATGATGGTTCCTTCTTTTCGCTTATTTTTGCCAGGGCGGGATCTCGAACGAGATCATATCGTTCACGTGATAGGGCGTAGCCTGATATACAAAGTAGTTGAGCCAGTTGGAGTAAAGAAGATTTGCCGAGGAGCGCCAGGTGCAGACGGGGGCAAGCGCGTCGTCGTCGTGCGGGTAATAGTGCTCGGGCACCTCGATGGGCCTGCCGGCGTTTTTATCCCGCAGGTATTCGCGCTCCAGCGTATCGGGATCGTATTCGGCGTGGCCGGTGATAAAGATCTGCCTGCCGCCGTCCGTCGATACGGCGAAAACGCCGGCGTCCTTGCTCTCCGCAAGGATCTTCAGGCCCCCGGCGGCGAGTATATCCTCGCGCCGCACGGTCGTATGGCGCGAATGGGGCACCATGAACACGTCGTCGAAGCCGCGGAACAGAATGGAACCCTTGTGCGTAACGGTATGCCCGAATACGCCGAAGAGCTTTTTTTCAAGCGGATATTTCGGAATGCCGTAGTGGTAGTAGAGCGCCGCCTGCGCGCCCCAGCAGATGTGGAAGACGGAATAGACGTGCGACCGGCTCCACTGCATGATCTCACACAGCTCTTCCCAGTATTCCACCTCTTCGAAGGGCATGTGCTCCACCGGAGCGCCGGTGATGATCATGCCGTCATAGAACTGCTCCGATATCTGGTCGAAGGTCTTGTAAAAGGCGATCATGTGCTCGCGGGCCGTATTCTTCGGTACGTGGGAGCGCACGGTGAGCAGCTCCATCTCGATCTGGATCGGCGTGTTGCCGAGCAGCCGCGCGAGCTGCGTTTCGGTCACGATCTTGGTGGGCATCAGATTCAGGATCAGGATCCTTAACGGGCGGATCTCCTGTGTATCGGCCCGGAGCTGATCCATGACGAAAATGTTTTCCTCCTGCAGCGTTTTCGCCGCGGGAAGGTCGTTCGGTATCTTGATGGGCATAGCGGTCAAAGCGGAGCCTTAACGCGTAAGCTCCGCGTCTCCTTTCGCGGAAAGCGTAATATAGCATGAGAGCCCGCGCCGGTGGACGCGGGCGTGTCTGACCGGTAAAAAAGATCAGAATACGAGGGTCTTATCCTCCCCGATGCCGGTCATGCCGTCGAGGCAGTAGCGGCGGCCGTCGGGATCCGACACATAGCCCCTGAGCTCGCCGAACGTGATGTGGTAATTGATATCGATCACCTTTGCGGGGACCCGCATCAGGAACTCGTCGCCGATGTCAAAATAGAGGTCGGTCATGCCGTGGGTATCCTGTACGTGCCAGAGGGTGGGGGTTTCGTGTTTGAACACAACGGGCGTCAGGCGCGTGGTTCTGCCCTCGAACCAGATCAGGTTTTCGTTGAAATCATCCTGATTGATCGACTGGTTGCGCGTGAGGTTGAAGCCGAAATACTGCTCTCTGCCGTCGATCTCTTTTTTGCCGAGGGTGGTGACCCAGTCGTAATGCGAATGGCGCGGGTAATAGCCGCGGTGGTCGTCGATGATCGCGACGGTGGCTTCGTCCGCAAAGAAGCGCTCGCCGTTGTAATCCAGATATCCCTCGACGGAGAAGAGATCCTTCTGGGAATAGAGCGGGCGGTTCGCGGCGAAGGGGATGCTCACGACGCTCGGCAGGCTTTTGCGCGTGAGCTTTACGCGGTAGTCGATCGCGCCGGCGGCCTTGCTGCGCGCCGTGCCTGAGACGATCGCTTCGCCGCGCTGAAAGTTGTTGACGTAGCGGATGCGCACGTTTTTCGTATCGGAGTAGGTCTCGGCGCCGTTGAGAAGGTTTGGCGCGATCACGGCTTTGGAGCTCGGGAACATCTCCTGCCAGGCGACGCACTTCCTGATCCGTTTGTCGTAGAGAACGGTGAGCGCGGTGCCGAAGAGCGCCATGTCGCACACGGCGGTCAGCAGGACCACCTTGCCGAAATCGAGCTCCGTCGCCTCCCACAGCGTGAGCTTTGATTTGTTGAAAACGTTCGGCAGGGAGGTCGGGCGGTTGATATCCAGAAAGCTCATCTTTTTGAATTCGCTCTCAAAGGTGCCGAAGCGGCAGTTGCCGAATTCATCCACGATATCGTCCGGGGTGGGAACGGGGATCCTGCGGGGGGATAAAACGTCGTTGAAATCCATGGTCAATCCTTGCGCTCGCCGCAAAGAGCGGACGAACGGATCCTTTCTTTTCATTTGATTAAAGTATAGCAGAAAAACGCTTTTTGTCAACCTTCGGCTTGACTTCGACCCCGATATTTTATATGATAAAGAAAAATGACGCGGCACAGAGAGGAGGACGGCGTATGGAAGGCCTGCCGATGCACCTGCGTGTGGGTCTGCGCGGGGAACAGATCGCGGCGCGGGAGCTGCGCAAAAGGGGGTATCGGCTCCTTGCCAGCAATTTCGCGACCCGCTTTGGGGAGACGGATCTGATCGCCTATGACAAAAAGCGGAAAACCGTCGTTTTCGCAGAGGTAAAGACGCGCTCGCCCGGCGCGCTCAATCCGCCGGGCTCGGCGGTGGACGCGCCCAAGCAGCAAAGGCTCATCAACAACGCGGCGGCCTATCTGCGCCGTCTCGAACTGCCGAGAGAACGCGTCCGCTTCGACGTTGTGGAGGTCGTTCTGCGCGGCTGGTACGACGCGGACGTGAACATCATAGAAAACGCGTTCGGCGCCGACGCGTTCGGCGAAGCGTGAAGGAGGCATAACCGTGCGGATGGATTCTGTTTTTCCGGTTTTTTGTCTGATCGTTCAGGCGGTCCCGGCCGATCGTGACGCCGTCGGAATTCGTTCGGGATATCGCGATAACAAAGCAAACGAATAACGAGACGGGAACGCGGCTTTTGCGTAAGAGCGTATCGGCGCAGAAATAAAGAAGGATCTCTGAACGGTAAAAACGTCGGAGATCCTTTTTCGGTTATGTTTGCCGGCCGGCGGGGGGAGAGGTCACTCCGCCTTTTCTTTGCGCCTGTTTTTAAGCTCGGCAAGCTTCGGCGCGAGATCAAAGCTGTTGATCTTTTGTCCGAGTTTGGTTTTTTCCGTAAAGCGGTCGAAGAGCGTCTGTACGATGATGTATGAGATCAGCCCCGCGATGCCGCCGACGAGGATGCCGCCGAGGATATCGGAGGGGTAGTGCACCATCACGTAGTTGCGGGTCGCGCCCAGAACGATGACGAAGAGGAAGCACAGCCAGCTCTTCTTTTTGTTCAGGAAGAGGAAGAGCGGCGTCATGGCCGCCATGGCGGAGGTTGCGTGGCCGGAGGGGAAGGAGAATTCGCTCTCAAGACCGTGTCCGACCGATTCCCACCAGTCGCGGTAGACCTGCAGGTAGTTATAGGGGCGGGGCCGCGCGACCACGTTCTTGATCGTAAGATTGGTGAAGATCGCGCCGATGATCACGCCGCCGAGCATTCCCGCGCCGAATTTGCGCGTTCTGCGGAAGAGCATCAGTATGAGCGCGATCAGGATCAGCAGGATGCCCTCGTCGCCGAGGCGGGTAAAGATCTCGACCGCGATATCGAGCGGTCTGCCGCAGCTCTCGTGCAGATTGTGGTAGAATTCCAGAAGCTTGAAATCGAAGTTCCGGAACGTGGTCATGATCCACTGGGCGGCGGGGGTCAGGTCGAGAAGATCCGGAAAAGTGTCTGTCAGCATAGGCGTGCTTCCTTTCTGTCAACGGTTTTTCAGTATGCGAAGCCGGGCGCTTTACAGTTCGTGCAGCGTCGGGTACGGCATTTTGCCGGGGGTAAGCTCCAGCGTCGCGTAACGCGCGTCCGCCGCGCTGCCGGGATTCAGAAAGAGGATCCCTTCCGAAAAATCGATCGCGGGTACATGCGTGTGCCCGTAGAGCGCGACCGAGGCGCCGTTTTCCTGCGCGGCGAGCTTCAGAGCGGTGAGACCGCTTTTTACCTGCCTTGTGTGACCGTGGCAGGCGTAAAGAACGGCGCCGGCAAGGGTTTCCGTGCGTTCGACCGGCCGACCGCAGCTGCTCATATCGCAGTTTCCCTTTACGCAGAACAGCGGTTTTCCGCCGATCGCATCCCTGAGGGCGAGTACGTCCTGATAGCCGTCTCCCAGAAAAAAGACCGCGTCCGCCTTCGTTTCCGTCTCCAGGATCGCTCTGAAGCATCTGAGGAAACCGTGAGAATCGGAAAGAATCACAACGCGCAATGCATAGCCCTCCCGTTTTCGCATATTCTGTAATACACAATATTATATTAGACGGAGGCCGGAAATGCAAGACGAATTTTTGGAAAGATTGAAAAAAAAGCTTTCCGCGGGCGAAAGCGCGGACGTATCGGAGGGGGAGCTCCGCGAGGCGGCGAAACGGCTTTCGCCCGAAGGGGAGAAACGCCTGAAGGAGCTCAGCGCCGATCCCGAAGCGCTCGGGCGGTTTCTGAACGCGCCGGGCGTCAGGGAGATCCTGAAAAAGCTCGGCGGGGAAGGGTGAGACATGGATCTCAACGAACTGCTCGGGGGTTTGAGCGAACAGGATATGGCGGGGCTCAAAGCCGCCGCGAGGCAGCTGCTCGGCGGCGGCCCCGCTCCCGCGGCGCCGGAAAAAACCGCCCCGGCCGCGCCTGCGCCGGACGCGCGTCTTTTGAAGCTGCTCTCCGGTTTTTCTGCCGGCGGGAACGACGGCGACCCGGGGAGCCGCCTGATCGCGGCGCTGCGCCCGCTTTTGAGCGAACCCCGGCGGCGGCGCGCGGATGAGGCGCTCGAAATGCTGCGCCTGATGCGCCTGCTGGAAGGCGTGAAGGCGGCGGGGCTGCTGCCGGGGGCGGAAAGGCGGGAAGACGATGGCTGAGATCACCAGAGCCGAATTTGAACGGATGCAGCGCGAGGCGAGAACGCGGGC
>CADBOC010000393.1 GCA_902796175.1 Oscillospiraceae bacterium
TCTTGCGGATGGCATCGTTTACGTGTGCCTCGCACATCGAGCATGCCATGCCCTCGACGGTAAGCTTCGTCTCAATCATGCCTTGGACCTCCTCAGTTCGTCTAATGACGCAAGTTGTGCCTGCTGCTCGTCGGTGAGCCTGATTCCCTTTTGAGAGCACGCGTGCGAGCAGCTGCCGCACGCTCCGTCGCACTGCTGGACGCCACCGTGGCGCATGCTGCGAATGATGAGGCCGAGCACGCAGGCGAGGATGAGGATAACGATGAGGTCTGCCATGTGACGCAGCTCCTTTCTTATAACAGGCGCCAACGCCGGTCTCGAGAACAACGGGTGAGACGGGCGCTGGCGCGGAGTGTGAGATGGATCGTTGCTATACGGTCAGGCGGTCGGGTTCCTGGTACTTCTTGATGAAGAGCATGTAGGCCACGAAACCCAGCACGCAGAGGGCGGCTGCCACGCCGAGCGGAAGCGGAGCGCCTGCTGCCGCGCGGCCGATCTGGTAGGTGACAAGTCCCGCACCATAGGCGAAGACGCACATGTAGCCGATTGCGATGGCGGTCCACTTGCCGTTGTTCATCTCGCGCTTGATGGCACCCATGGCGGCGAAGCACGGTGCGCACAGGAGGTTGAAGATCATGAAGGCAAAGGCGGCTATCTGGCCGTATCCGCCGGAGAAGGATTCGAAGTCCGCACGTACGTTCTTCCAGATGGGCGAGCCCTCGTCGTCCCAGTCCTCGGCCTCGGTGTCATAGTTGTAGAGCACGCCGAAGGTCGAGACGACCTCCTCCTTGGCCACCAGGCCGGTGAGGGTGGCCACGGCGGGCTTCCAGGAGCCGAATCCCAGGGGCACGAAGACGGGGGCGAAGGTGTTGCCGAAGCCTGCGAGCAGCGAGTCATCCATGGGGTTGACCTCGTCGACGGAGACGCCACGGCGCTCGGCCACGGAGGACAGGTACTCGTTGGTCACCAGGGCCTGGTCCTCGTAGAGGTCGCCCACCATACCGAAGGTGCCGTTGACGGTTCCGAAGTTGGAGAGGAACCAGATGATGACCGAGGAGATGAGGATAACGGTACCGGCCTTCTTGATGAAGGACCAGCCACGCTCCCAGGTGCTCCTGAGCACGTTGCCGATGGACGGCAGGTGGTAGGGGGGAAGCTCCATCACGAAGGGGGCGGGCTCGCCGGCGAACATCCTGGTCTTTTTGAGCATCACGCCCGACACGATAATCGCCGCCATGCCCACGAAATAGGCGGAGGTCGCGACCCAGGCGGAGCCGCCGAAGATCGCCCCGGCGATCATGGAGATAAAGGGCACCTTCGCGCCGCAGGGGATAAACGTGGTGGTCATGATCGTCATACGGCGGTCGCGCTCGTTTTCGATGGTGCGGCTCGCCATGATGCCGGGCACGCCGCAGCCCACGCCGATGAGCATGGGGATGAAGGACTTGCCCGAAAGCCCGAACTTGCGGAAGATCCGGTCAAGCACGAAGGCGATACGCGCCATGTAACCGCATGCCTCCAGAAACGCCAGCATCAGGAAAAGCACCAGCATCTGCGGCACAAAGCCCAGCACGGCGCCGACGCCGGCTACGACGCCGTCGAGGATCAGACCCTGCAGCCAGTCGGCGGCGTTGACCTTTTCGAGCAGCCCGCCGATGAGGACCGGCACGCCCGGCACCCATACGCCGTACGCGGCGGGATCGGGCGCTTCAAAGCCCTTTTCGTTGAAATAGGCGACGGCGTCGGTAAAGGTCATGCCGACGGTCTCTTCCGCATCCGCGTTTTCGGGGATCGCGTCGTAATACGCCGTGAGGGTGGAAACGGCGAGCGTCTCCTCATCCTCCACGTCCACCTCGGCGGTGTTTTCCGTCGGACGGAAGGCGGCAAGCTCCGAAAGAGCCGCCTCTGCGTCAAAATCCTCCGCCTCCGGATCAAGCCCCGCGAAGGCCTCCGCCGCCTGAACGGCAGCCGTATAGTCGCCGTCCGCCTCTTCGTAGGCGGCCGAGCCGATGCCGAGCAGGTGCCAGCCGTCGCCGAACACGCCGTCGTTCGCCCAGTCGGTCGCGGGCGCGCCTACGCCAACCATCGCGATCCAGTACACAAGGAACATCACGGCGGCAAAGATCGGCAGGCCCAGCCAGCGGTTGGTGACGACCTTATCGATCTTATCCGACACGGTCAGAGAGCCGGCGCTCTTCCTCTTATAGCAGTTTTTGATCACGCTGCCGATATATACGTAGCGTTCGTTGGTAATGATGCTCTCGGCGTCGTCGTCCAGCTCCTTTTCGGCGGCGGCGATATCCTGCTCGATGTGCGCCATCGTTTCGGCCGGGATCTGAAGATCGGCCAGCACCCTGTCGTCTCGCTCAAAGATCTTGATGGCGTACCACCGCTGCTGCTCCTCGGGCAGAGAGTGGACGACCGCCTCCTCGATGTGCGCCAGCGCGTGCTCCACGGGGCCGGAAAACGTGTGCATCGGCACCGTTTTGCCGTTTTTGGCGGCCTCTACGGCCGCCTCCGCCGCCTCGGCGACCCCCGTGCCCTTGAGGGCCGAGATCTCAAACACCCGGCAGCCGAGCTGCTTTGCCAGCGCCGCCGTATCGATCTTATCGCCGTTTTTGCGCACCACGTCCATCATGTTGACGGCAAGCACCACCGGAATGCCGAGCTCCGTGAGCTGCGTCGTAAGATACAGGTTCCGTTCCAGATTCGTGCCGTCGATGATGTTCAGAATGGCGTCGGGCCGTTCGCCGATCAGATAATTGCGCGCCACGACCTCCTCAAGCGTATAGGGAGAAAGGCTGTAGATGCCCGGCAGGTCGGTCAGCACGACGCCGTCGTGCTTTTTCAGCTTTCCCTCTTTTTTCTCTACGGTCACGCCGGGCCAGTTGCCGACGAACTGGTTGGAGCCGGTCAGCGCGTTGAACAGGGTGGTTTTGCCGCAGTTCGGGTTGCCCGCGAGGGCGATCCTGATATCCATAGTACGTTCCTTTCCGCCGGTCATACGGCGATCTCAAGATAAGCCGAAGCTAATTAGCTTGCTCTAACTTTGGCGCCAAAAAAA
>CADBOC010000394.1 GCA_902796175.1 Oscillospiraceae bacterium
ATGATCTTTTTATCCTTCTGCATTGCCTCTCACTACCACCGTTAAGATTGTGTGTCCGCGTCTGCCGAGTTCATCAACCGCGTAATAATGCATGCTGTAAACGCCGGGAACGGCCGCGTTGTAGTTGCTTTCCACATAAAGGGCCTCGCTCAGATCTTTTTCATAGCTGTCTTTCGCGGAGACGAAATAGCGCATCGGATCTACGGGCGTTCCGGGATTAACGTAAAGCAGATAGCTTGACAGCAGGATCTCCGGCGCGTTTATATTGCGCTCCTCCACGATCAGCGGCACTTTGAGCGAGATCTTTTCACCCTTGCTGTTCGTGACCTCCGCCGTGACCAGATAAGAGCCGATCGTACCGTATTCGAAATCGGTCGAAGTGATGATCACGTTCTTGCTGATATCCCCGTCGATCACATCCGCGGCTCCGATCACCTCCGCCACATTCACGGTCTCCATCTGGGAAAAGCAGAGGGAACGGTTCATCGTAAACTCAGGAGTCACATAATTTTTGTATCTTATTCTGCGTGTCGCGCTCGCCACATGATCATCCGCGTCGCACACGGCGTAATAGACCTTGCAGATCCCGGGCTCCGTAAACTTGGAGATCGATTCCACGATCACATGCTCCGTAAGATCTCCGTCTTTCTGGTCGAACGCGGTAACGCCCCGAAGAAGCTCCTCCTTCGTAGGCTGCAGGCTTACCTCGATGAGATCCCCCTCTATGGTGATCGACGGGCGCGTGTGATCCGTTCGGATCCTTGCCTGAAACCAGGTCCAGCAAAAGACGACCGTAGTGGCAAAAAACAGCAGCGTGATGGCGAGCCTGAAAAGACGCATCATAACAAAACTTCCCCCCTTTGGTTAGAACGGAAGGATCTCCTTATCCGCCAGAAGAAGCGCGGGATTGTCGCTGAAAAGAAAATCCGCGTAATCGGGAGAATAGAGCTCCGTCACCATTTCATGCGCATCCAGCACATACGGCGTTCGCATATATGGGCTGTGCGCGTCGCTTGCGATGAAATCGGCCATTGTGTCGGAAAGAAAGCGATGCGCGGCAGCCCTCGCGCGTTCTCCGAAGGATCCGAACAGACTGCCCTTGTTCAGCTGAAACAGACAACCCATTTCCTTTAACGCGAAAACCGTGTCGTAATCCTGCTGCAGCACGCGGTAGCGCTCCGGATGTGCGACAACAGGCACAAGACCCATCTGAAACAGATCCGAACAGCGGCTGATGATATGATCGCTGCGTTCCTCAAAATCGAACTCGATCAGAAGATACCTGGAACCGTTGAGCGTGATCAGCGCGCCGTCGTGCAGCTTATCCGTGATATCGCCGAATGAGAAAACCTCCTGCCCCTGACAAACCGTAACGTCAATGCCCGCGTCGGCCAGCGCTTTGTTGACGGCGTTCAGCGCGTCGGCGTGTTTCGTGCTCCAATAGCCGTTATCCATACCGGGGATGTTGGCATGCGGCGTCGCGATAATGGTTTTCGTTCCGCACTCCGAAGCGATTCGCGCCATTTCAACAGACTCAGACAGACAGTCGGAACCGTCGTCCACGCCGTACAGTATATGACAATGAATGTCGATCACATCCGTCGCCTCCATCCGGATTCAAATCCACAAAACCGAAAAACTATTCTGTGATTCATGTTATTATATCATTATTAAAAAAAAATCTCAAGTCTTTTTGCTTAATCCTTTTGTTTCCGTTCTGATTGACACATCCCGACACGTTTTAACGCAACGCCGTTCAGGCGTACCGCCTCTTATTACATAAAAAAACGCAGTAAAAAACCGCGATCCGTTCCTGAAGGGAACGATCGCGGAAATATGAGCGGGTGCGTTTTTTCAGCCGCCGGCCGTATCAGCCTTTCAAAAACGCGACGGCCGCGCTGAGCTGTCCGTCGGCGGCAGCGGTCTCAGAAAACAAAAGGTCTTTGTCCGCCGCAGACATGGGGACGACCTCATCCGGCAGCACGCCCGTCCGTTCGAATCCGTTTCCGAGATAGGTCACGATCTTCGCCACCGTAAGCTGAACGGCGCCGCCGTTTTTCAGGGGGAAGATCCTTTGGCTTGTTCCGTGCCCCGCGGTGGGTTCACCGATCAGAAAGGCTTTGCCGAACTCATGCAGATCTGCGGCGAACAGCTCCGCCGCGCCGCCGGTCCGGCTGTTGATCAGGACGGCGATCGGCACCGAACAGCTGCGGGAATCCGCCGGGTAGACGGCGATCGCTTCGCCGGAGCTGTTCTCTTCCGTAGCCACGGCACCGGTCCCGGCGGAAGCCAGCGGCACGATACAGTCGGCCGCCCGCGCCGCGGATGATACTTCGCCGCCGTCGTTTGAACGGACGTCAACAATGACCCCGGCGGCGTTCTCTTCCGCAAAGCGGTCAAGAGCCTCCTGAAACAGAGCGGGCGTATCTTCAGAAAAACGGATGACGCGGATATAGCCGAACCCCTCTTTCGTACCCACTTCGCAGGCGGGAACGGTATACCCCTTTTCAAGCGTCGCCTCATACTGCCCGCCGTTTTCTCCGGGATGCGACGCGGTAATGCGCACCGTGCCCTTCTCGCCGGTCTGAAGCTCGCCGATCACGGATTCGGCGTTCTCAAGCGTCACTTCTTTTCCGTTCACGGTCAGAACAACGTCCCCCGCTTTCACGCCCGCGGAACGGGCGGAGGAATAGGGAGAAACGTCGCGGACCGTCAAAGCGTTCAGCACCCGGTCGAAGGCGGCGGTCAGACCGACGCCGGAATAGGCGCCCTTGTTCGCTCTTACGTATTGGGCGTATGCTTCGGGCGAAAGATAGCGCGTATACGGATCGCCGAGGCCCGCAAGGTACCCTTCAGCCAGATCGTTCTGCTGCGCGGAAGGATCGATCTCTC
>CADBOC010000395.1 GCA_902796175.1 Oscillospiraceae bacterium
AGCGTCTTCGTCCCCTCAGGCGCTGCGAAGGCGGCGGCCTGTTCGTAAAGACGCCGGGCCTGGGCGGGGTTTACCTGATAGAACGAGTGCGGGGAAATGCGGAAGCGCATGCCGCACAGCTCGTCTTCGATCGCGCCGTCGCCGTACAGAACGCGGTTCTTTTCGCCCAGGATCACGTTGGTATCCGCCGTGTTGATATTGAGCAGAACGGTCTTAACGTCCGGGGAAGCCGCCTTCAGCGCTTTGACGAGCTCCTGTTCGCGGTAAACGCCGTCGCCGTTGATCACAAGGCAGGCCATGATCTCGCCGGTGGCGTCTCCCCGGCGGAGATATACGTGACGCAGCAGGCCCTTTCCGGTAGTCTCGTCGTAGACCGGGATCTTGTGTTTTTCCGCCCACCTCGCCACGGCGCTGAGGAGCTTTGAGAACGGCTCGGGCTGCAGCAGGCAGTTTTTGCAGTCCACCACCCGGTGGGAGAAGGGGGCGTAAAAGCCCGTGAGCAGGCGGCCGTTCGCCATGGCGACGGGCGTCTGCGTTTTGTTGCGGTAGCGGTCCGTCTCAGCCGCGCCGCGGATGGGGGAGAGCGGGGTATCGATATGACCGATACGCCGGAACGCGTCCTCCACCCGCTGCTGCTTCAGCCTCAGCTCCGCTTCGTATGTGATGTGGCGGAACGCGCAGCCGCCGCAGCGGCCGAAAACGGGGCAGTCCGGCTGAACGCGGTCAGGCGAAGCCTTCAGAATATGCTGCAGCCTGCCGACGGCGTAGTTTGGCTTCGCCTTGATTATCCGGCATTCCACCGTATCCCCGGCGGCCGCGCCCGCAACAAAGACGGCGAGGCCGTTTTCGTGACCAACGCCCCCGCCTTCGCTTGTGAATCCGGTGATATCGAGCCGGATCACGTCGTTCTTTTTTAACGCAGTATGTTCCATTATAACGTTTCTGCCAGTTTTTTGAGATAAGCCCGGAACGCGTCGCCGATCTCGGGGTGCGAGAGCGCCACCTCCACGTTCGCCTGCATAATGCCGAGCTTGTCGCCCATGTCGTAGCGCCGGCCGTCAAAATCCACCGCCACGAGCCTGCCCTGTTCGGCGAGGGCGGAGACAGCCTCCGAAAAATAGATCTCGCCTGTTTTTGGGCTCGGCGGTGTGGCGCGGATCAGATCGAACACGTCCGGCGTTACCACGTTTCTGCCGAGAATGGAGAAGTGGCTCAAAATCTGCGCGCGTTCGGGCTTTTCGATCACGCGGTGCACGTCGTAGCGGTTGCCGCCGAGGGGGGTTACGTCCAGCGTGCAGTATTTCATCACCTGCTCGGTGGTGCATTCCTTGACCCCGCAGGCGCATTTGCCCGTTTCATGATACGCGTCGATCAGCTGCCCGATCACAGGGCGGCCCTCCGAGACGATCACGTCGTCTCCGTACAGGATGGCGAAGGGCTCGTCCCCTACGAAGGATTCCGCCGAAAGGATCGCGTGCCCGAGCCCGAGCGTCGCCTTCTGGCGGATGAAATAGACGTTCGCGAGGTCCGCCACGGCGTGCACGGCGTTGTAAAGCTCCTGTTTCGCGGGGTTGCGGCGCAGGTTCTCCTCCAGCTCAAAGGCGTAATCGAAATGGTCCTCCATTACGCCCTTTCCGCGGTTCGTGATGATCAGAATGTCGGTGATGCCCGCCGCGGCGCATTCCTCCACCAGATACTGAATGGCGGGTTTATCCACGATGTTGAGCATTTCTTTCGGAACTGCCTTGCTCGCGGGCAGTACGCGGGTCCCGAGGCCTGCGGCCGGGATCACGGCTTTGCGGATCTGCTTCATGGTTTCGTTCTCCTTTGATCGTTCAGAAATAGAGCAGTACGATAAATAGCGGCACATAGGTCATACAGACGAACGCGACGCCTGCTATGATCAGCCCCGCGACCGCGCCGCCGGCGGAACCGCCGCCCTCCCGCATGAGGTTATAACGGTATTCCTCCATACTGGCGCTCTCTGCGCGGATCTGCATGATATCCTGTTTTGCTTTTCGCCGGTAAAAATACATGCCGCGCGCGGCTGAGAACAGCGACGTGCCCATAAACGAGAGGTACTGCAGCCCTTCGCCGATCCCGGCGCGTAGTTTTTCGGCCTTTGTCAGATCCGTTTCGGTGTATTCTTCGAACATGGCTGTCATCCTGTCGCGGAGGTCCTCCGGCGACATATTGCTTTCCTGCGCCGCCGCGGGCAGCGCCGCGAGCTTTTTGACAAGCTGTACGAAGGGCCGGTTGATCTGCAGAATGCCCGAAGCAAGGCAGAGCAGGATCATCGCCATGCCGATCACCCATCCCTCGCGGCGCAGCTTTCGGTACAAAAGCCATACCGGGCCGAGCAGCGCCGCGCCGAGGAACGTACTGCTTTTGCCGAAGCGTTCCGCCAGCGAGATCTTGCGGATCATGCGCCCCGGGTTTGCCCCGCCGACGTAATCGGAGTATTCGCAGACCGGAATGCCGTCGATCTCGGCGTCGGGGTCGAGCCCGCCGTAGCGCTGAAAATTGTGCAGCATCTCATCTGTGATGCGCGGCGGACCGTCAAAGGTATCTTCGTCGTCGCGCCGTTCGTATACGCGCGGGCCTTCCTGCGCGCCGGTTTCGCGCTGTGAAAGACCGGCGCCGCAGTGCAGGCAGAACGCGTCGTGCTGGTAATTGCGGGCCCCGCAGCGCGGGCAGCGGATGATGGTTTCGCCGTTCGAGAGCGTTTCTTCGCGGTTTTTCTCCGGAACGGCGGCGGCGGGAATGCCGTCGTTTTGCGGCAGGGGAGAAGCCCAGACGTAGCCCGAGGCGTGTTCGTCTTTGTGCCGGCACGCGCCGGCGGCGTCCCAGCAGGCGCGGTGATAGGGCGCGCCGCAGTTCGGGCAGACGACCACGTCGTCTTGTTCGGCAAAGGGTCTGCCGCAGGCTTCGCAGGGTACGTTTATATATCTCAAGATCAGATCACCTCTTTGTTAACGTGGGAACAGACGTTCTTCCTTCCTATTTTATACAATCTTTGCGACGATTTCAATATCATAACGCGAATAATTTCGGCTTTTTTGCAAAAGCATTTGACAAGCGGCGCGTTTTCTTATATAATGCAAAAAGAAGCGCTGTGCCGTCCGCGTGCTGAGCGGCGGCTTTTACGCGTATGGATCAACCGCGAAAGGGCGGCTCCGGGGGAGCCGTATGGGAATCGATATGCTGCAATACGAAGAACTGAGACTGCGTCTTCTCGAGGAGCAGAAGCCCCTTGAGGATCTCGCCGCCGCCATCGGGCTCGAAGAGCTGAAGGCGGAGATCGAAAAGCTTGAGGCGCAGACGGCCGAAGAGGGCTTTTGGAACGACGTGCAGGGGTCCAATAAGATCCTGCAGCACCTCTCCTCTCTCAAAAACCGCGTCAAACGTTATCAGGATCTCAAAACAGATTACGAAGATACGCTCACGCTCATCGAGATGTGCAACGAAGAAGAGGATGAAAGCATGCTCGGCGAGTGCACCGAAGCGGTAGACCGCATCCACAAAGAGGTTGAAAAGCAGACGCTCGCAACGCTGCTCTGCGGTGAATACGACAGCAAGAACGCCATTCTTACGTTCCACGCCGGCGCCGGCGGAACAGAGGCGCAGGATTGGGCGCTGATGCTCTTCCGCATGTATCACCGCTGGGGCGAACGCCACGGCTTCAAAACCACCACCGTCGATTATCTGGACGGCGAGGAGGCAGGCCTCAAATCCGCCGTGATCCTGGTTGAAGGGGAGAACGCCTTCGGGTATCTCAAGAGCGAGATGGGCATCCACCGCCTTGTGCGCGTTTCGCCCTTCGATTCCTCGGGCCGCAGACACACCTCCTTCGCGTCGCTCGAGGTAATGCCCGAGATCGACGATACCATCGAGGTGGATATACGCCCCGAGGATATCAAGATGGACGTATACCGCGCTTCGGGCGCGGGCGGGCAGAAGGTGAACAAGACCTCCTCCGCCGTGCGTCTGACCCACATTCCGACCGGCATCGTGGTATCGTGCCAGGTGGAGCGCAGCCAGTACCAGAACCGGGACGTGGCCATGACGATGCTCAAATCCAAGCTCATCGAGATCAAAGAGCGCGAGCACCTCGATACGATACAGGATATCAAGGGCGACCAGAAAGAGATCGGCTGGGGCAGCCAGATCCGCTCCTACGTCTTTATGCCCTATACGCTCGTAAAGGATCACCGCACCGGTTATGAAAACGGCAACATCAACGCGGTGATGGACGGCGACCTCGACGGCTTTATCAACGCCTATTTAAGAATGCAGTCGCTGGCGAAGCTGGAGGGCGAGAACGCCTGATTTTGAAGAAAATGTTGCAAAAAAGAGGACGTTTCCCTGAAACGTTCTTTTTTTGTTTACAAAACTGTTTGACGCATGCAAAAACGATCGATTATAATAAAGTTGCTCTCAAAGAAGAGCGCCTGATTTCAGACTCCTCTCTTTTATATTTTCTCTTCCCCAAAGGAAAACCCCGTTTTTTTACGGGGTTTTCCTTTTTTGTCAGGATTTGACTTGTAAATACGTTCCGTTCGTTGTATAATACAGAAAAAACGGAAAGGAGCCGCGGGCGATCGAAGACCGCCCGCTCACAGTAGTTTTGGACCGTGTAACGCAACTTTACCGCCTCTGGTGTGAAAACGCGACCGTTCCCGCGCTTGCGCAGGAACTCAAAGAGATCGAAGGGAAAGAAGAAGAGATCAACGACCGCTTTTATCAGGATCTTACCTTCGGCACCGGGGGGCTGCGCGGCGTGCTCGGCGCCGGCACCAACCGCATGAACGTATATACCGTAGGCCGCGCGACGCAGGGCCTTGCCGATTATCTGAACGGCAGCTTTACCGCACCGAGCGTCGTGATCGGCCACGATTCGCGCCTCAATTCCGATCTGTTCGCCCGCACCGCGGCCGAGGTGCTCGCCGGCAACGGCGTAAAGGTCTATCTGTTTACCGAGCTCATGCCCACCCCCGTCGTCGCGTGGGCTGTCAGAGAGCTGAAATGCAGCTCCGGCATCGTGATCACCGCGAGCCACAACCCCAGCAAATACAACGGCTACAAGTGCTACGACGCCCGCGGCTATCAGATGACGGATGAGGCCGCCGCCGTCACGCTTTCGTATATCGAGAAGTGCGACGTGTTCGGCGGGGTGCAGAAGCTCGATTTCGACGCCGCCGTGCGCAGCCATATCATCCGGCAGCTCGATCCCTCGTTCCTTGCGCCCTATTACGATTCCGTGGCCGCGCTTTCGATCGACAAAGAGGCGATCCCCGGCAGCGGCCTGAGCGTGATCTACACGCCCCTCAACGGCGCGGGCAACAAGCCCGTGCGGCATATCCTGAAACGGGCCGGACTTACCGATCTTACGGTCGTGCCGTCGCAGGAGCAGCCTGACGGTCATTTTCCGACCTGCCCCTTCCCGAATCCCGAGGTGCGCGAGGCGTTCAACGAGGCGTTCAGGGTCGCCGAAACAAAACAGGCGGATCTCATCGTCGCGACCGACCCCGATTCAGACCGCGTGGGCGTCGCCGTGCTGAGAAACGGCGAGTATACGCTCGTTACCGGCAACGACATGGGCAGCCTTCTGACCGATTATATCCTCTCCCACAAAAAGGCGCTGGGTACGCTGCCTCAAAACCCCGTCGTGATCAAATCCATCGTATCGAGCGATCTTTCCACGCTGGTCGCCGAGAGCTACGGCGCTGTGATGGAGAACGTGCTGACCGGCTTCAAATACATCGGCGAACGTATGACGCAGCTCGAGGCCGCGGGCGAAGCCGAACGCTTCCAGCTCGGGTTTGAGGAGAGCTACGGCTATCTCTCCGGCATGCACTGCCGCGATAAGGACGCCGTGAACGCGAGCCTTCTGATCTGCGAGATGGCGGCGGCGCTCAAAAAGCAGGGCAAAACGATCCTTGACGCGCTGGACGACATTCACGCCCGCTTCGGCTTCTGGGATAACTCGCTCTTCAATTTCTATTTTGAGGGCGAGGACGGCATGAAGAAGATGGCGGCGATGATGGAAACGCTGCGCGCGAACAGCCCGGCGGCACTCGGCGGAAAACAGGTCGCCGTCGTAACGGATTACAAAAAACGCACCGAGACCGCGCTTGCCTCCGGCGAAGTAAAGCCGGTAACGCTGCCGGTGTCGAACGTGATCGTGATGCAGATGGAAAACAAGGATAAGGTCGTCGTGCGCCCCGCGGGCACGGAGCCCAAGATCAAGATCTACACCATGGTGCAGGGCGAGAACAAAGAGGCAGCCGCCGCCCAGACCCTGCTCTATAAGGCGGATATCATGGCGCTGCTCGGCATTACCGAATAAAAGAAAGGAAAAGCGGGCTCCTGCCCGCGACCTGTAGACAATGAACAGAAAATTCGTTAAGATCGTTTCCATCGTGCTGGCGGTGATCATGGCTGCGAGCGTGCTTACCGTCGCGATCATGGCGATCGTCCACTGAAAAGAATAAAAAATCGTCTTCGACGAATCAACTCCCCCTACCCCCTCAATCATGA
>CADBOC010000396.1 GCA_902796175.1 Oscillospiraceae bacterium
ACGCCGTCCACGGCTTTGAACCAGATGTTTTCGGGGTCCACGACGAATTCGGTGAGATGCTGGTTGTTGGTGATCGCCCAGCCGCCCAGCTCTTTCACGTTTTTGCCGATCGTGATCTTTTTCAGACTTTCGGCGTTGCACACGCCGAAATCGTCGATGCGGATCACGGGCTTGCCGCCGATCTCGTCGGGGATCGTCAGCTCCGTTACGGAGGTCTTGTCTGTATAGCCGG
The DNA here is from genome assembly GCA_902796175.1 of Oscillospiraceae bacterium. Taxonomy (GTDB): domain Bacteria; phylum Bacillota; class Clostridia; order Oscillospirales; family Acutalibacteraceae; genus RUG806. Next base: position 233 of record CADBOC010000396.1, read on the forward strand.
TTATGGCGATCCCGCCCTCGATCTCCTTGTAGGTCATGCCGCCGGTCTTTTTGCCGCATGCGCACAGGCACAGCAGGGCAAAGAGGAAAAGCGCCGGAGAAAGATACCGTTTCAGTTTCATTTCGCGTTCGCCTCGCTTTCCTCTGTGAGAAGCGCGCCGGGGGCCGTAATGGCCGCCGCCTCGCGCTCGGCGATCTCCCGCACGCATTTATCGTGCGTTTCTCTGGTAAGGTCGTAGAAGAAGAAGGGGACCGTGGAGATCACAAGCCCCGCGATGCCGAGGTAAACGTAGATATGCATGGCATTCATGAACACCTGATGGTCGAAAAGCACGTCCCAGTCAGAGGTGAAGCCGACCATTTTGAGCAGCGCCGGCGCGACAAGCCCCAGCGCGGTCGCGATGGGGGTGGTGAACCAGTTGAAAATGCCGATCATATTGTCCGCGCGTTCGCCGGTCTTCCACTGGTGGTAGTCGAGGATATCGGCGTTCAGGCCGTCCGTTAAGCCGCCGCAGCCCGCCGAGATGCCGGAGCGCAGAAAGATAAAGAACAGCAGGATGGGCACGGAATGCTCGCTGTTCAGACCGATCAGGTAGCCGGCCGTTACCGCCACCCATATCGCCCGCATCACAAGCAGGATCGTGCGTTTTTCAAAACGCTTGACGAGCGCCGGCATGGCGAGGTTGCCGACGACGCTCGTTACGCCGACGACCGACAGAATGCCGGTGATCCATTCGATGCGCATGGAATAGACGAGCGTATAGTTGATCACGCCGTCCGCGATGGCGTTCCACAGACCGAAGGCCGTCGCGAGCTGCACGATCCAGAAATATTTGTTCTTGAGCAGCGATTTCGCGCTTTTGCCGAATTCCACCTTCGGCGTCTCTTCGTCCCGGTTTGCGGCGACGCGTTCTTTAACGCCGATCATGAAGAACGCCATGCCGAAGCCCATGACGCTGAGCACCGGTACGAAGACCTTATAGGAACGCACATCCAAAAGACCGCCGGTGGACTGGATCATAAGCGGCCAGATGATGCGGAAGACCGAGCGCAGCATGCCGAGAAAGATCGCGCCGATGGAGTGGTATTTCTGCCGCTCGACGGTGTTGGGCGTGATGAGCGCCACGATCGCCTTGGGGTTTTCGTAGTGGATGATCGAAAAGCGGCCGCGCAGCGTAAAGAGAAAGTGCAGCACAACGAGCTTGGTCGTATACTCGAGCGTCGTCGGCACAAAGGGGATGAGGCAGGTGATGACCGCGATGGGAACGCCGTAGGCGACAAGGAAGGGCTTGTATCTGCCGTATTTGCGGCAGAACTTTTTGCGCAGGAACCAGTTGACGGGACCGCCCGCGCCCATCACGACGAGAATGTTGCCGACCAGCTGCGGCAGGCCCTTGATGATGAACTCAAAGGGGGCGGAGGGGATCAAGTAGCATACGACGCCCGCCGCAAAGCAGACGGCGTAGGCGATCGCGGCTTTTTTTGCCTTATCCTTTGAGAGATGCCCCAGATTTTCGAAGATCGTCATCGAGATCGATTCAACGTATAAGGTCGCGTACTTGACCGCGAGGGCGATAAAGGTGATGATGGTGAAATCCATCATCTGGATGCCGAATACGGAACCGCAGAGATAGCCCGCCGTGAATGATACCGTATCGTTGCAGATAAACGTAAACGCGCAAACGCCCATGATGCCGAGACAGTAGAACATGAATTCCTTGATGCTCGTGTATTCGCCGGGCTTCGGCTGATTCCAGTTTTTCTTGACGCCGGTGATCAGATCTCCCATCTTTTCAGCAAGGGAGGTCTTCGGCGCCGCGGCTTCAGTTGCCATGGTATGCCCCCATTCCGATATAATACATAAAGTATACAAGATTTTTTTGCGAAAAGCAATAGATTCTATGAAGATTTGACAGATTCGGAGAGAATGGTATAAGAAAGACGAAAGATGAAGTTGAAAGAAACACGTTTCATTTCGTTTTGCGCCTTGCAGCGCAGCGAAAAGGAATGGTCATAAAAGATGAAAGACGGAATACGATACGGGGGAGATTTGGCCGTGATCTGCAAACGGCGTTCAAAGCGTTCCGCAAACAAAAAAAGGCCCCGGGAACGCGTACGGCGCGCCGGGGATCCTTTTTATAAATTCAAAACGCGAAGCGTTTACCGATTTCGTCTTTCATCTTTCAGCTTTTTCCTTTTAAAAAGAATCCGCTGCCGTTTCATAACAAACTAAATTACCATTCCGCCGTTCACGCCCAGCACCTGGCCCGTGATATAAGAGGCGGCGTCGGAGGCGAGAAAGGCGACGGCTTCGGCGATCTCTTCGGGTTCGCCGAGGCGGCCGAGCGGGATCTCTTCGCAGAGCGATTCGATCTCGGCGGGGGTAAAGCCCGCCATCATGTTCGTTCTTACCGCGCCGGGGGAGACGCAGTTCACTGTGACGCCGGATGGGGCGTATTCTTTGGCCAGGGCCTTCGTCAGGCCGATGAGACCCGCCTTCGCGGCGGAGTAGGGGACCTCGCACGAAGCGCCCACCTGCCCCCACATGGAGGCAACGTTCACGATGCGTCCCTTTTTCTGCCGCAGCATCACGGGCAGGGCGGCGCGGCAGCAGTAAAAGGCGCTGTCGAGATCCGCCGCCAGCATGTTTTTCCAGTCCCCGTCCGACACGTCGCAGAAAAGCTGCTGCCGGGCGACGCCGGCGTTGTTCACCAGAACGTCGAGTCTGCCGTTGCGGCTGACCGTTTGTTCGACAAGCGCCTCGGCCGCGGCGGGGGCGGTGAGATCCGCCCGCAGCGTAAACGCGTCGCCGCCGGCGGCGCGTATCGTTTCGGCGGCCGCTTCGGCGGCGGGGGCGTTATGATGAAAGTGTACGCATACGGAAAAGCCCGCGGCGGCCAGTCTGATAGCGACGGCGCCCCCGATGCCGCCGGAGGCGCCTGTTACGATCGCTGTTTTCATGCCGCCGTCACTGCAGTACGTCGCCCATCTCGGTCATGAATTTGAAGATGCCTACCTTGCTGTAATCGGCGGGCGGGGCGCTCTTGTCGGCGGGTACGGTGGCGGAGACGGTGGTGAAATAGTTCACGGAGCGGCTGTTACCGGAGACCGTCTCAAGCGCCAGCAGCTTGTTCCCGTTCATGTAGACCACGGTGCGGGAGCCGGATTCCTTGTTGAAGGTATAGATCTTGCACTTGGTGCCGTTGAGTTCGCCGTCCGCGACTGTATCCGCCTGCGTCAGCGGCGCCATCTCGGAGAAGCCGAGCTCTTCGACGTTGAGCATCTCATCCGCGTTCATGCCGACCATCGCCTGTACGGCGGAGTTTACTTCCATGTAGATCTTTTTGGCGGGGTAGATCATGTAGATCTTTTTGTTGCTCTGCAGCAGAGCCATCTGAACGCCTTCCATATTCGCCGCCATAAAGATGGAGTTGTCGGTGAGGGCGATCTCCATCGGGTTCGTCCCCTGTGAATCCGTCATGGTGCCGACGGCGTAGAACTTGCCGGAGCGCAGGATATCGTACTCGTTCACGCCGGTCGGGGCGGGCGTCTGCGTGACGGTCGTCGCGGGGGCGGGC
>CADBOC010000397.1 GCA_902796175.1 Oscillospiraceae bacterium
CGCAGGCCGGAATCCTTCACAACCTGAATGACCTCGTCGGGGGTCATCTCGGTGAGCGCCTTGCCGAGGGCGGCGTAGCCGTCCATCGCGATATATTCCTCGATGTTCTCGGGGTTGATCACGCCGCAGTTGCGCAGCGCGACGCGCTTCTGCTTGGAATAGAACGTGGTGTCGTTGAGGGATACGTTGCCGTTCTCAACGACGACGTCCTTCGCTACGTCTTTATATGCGAGGCGCTCCACCACGCGACCCTTGAGCAGATGCTCGGAGACGATCTCCGCCACGTCCGCTTCCTGGACCTGGGAATAGAAGGTGCCGTCGGGATACACGATCACCACGGGGCCGAGGGCGCACAGGCCGAAGCAGCCGGTGCGGACGATCTTGATCTCATCGGTCAGCTGATTTTTTTCGATCTCGTTCTCAAAGGCCGTGATCAGCTTCGCGCTGCCGGAGGACGTGCAGCCGGTGCCCCCGCAGATCAGTACTTGCGCACGAATCATATTTCTTTCTCCACCTTTCTCAGATATCCTTTACGACGTAATCGCTGATGACCTGACCGCCCTTGAGGTGCTTTTCCACGACCTCTTTGGCCTTTTCGGGGGTCATTTTTACATAGGTGACCTTCTCTTTGCCGGCCTCGAACACCTCGACGACGGGCTCGAACTGGCAGATTCCGATGCAGCCGGTCTGCGTAACGGTGACCTTGTCGCCGAGCCCCGCCTTGTTCACCTCTTCCACGAAGGCGTTGAGCACCGGACGTGCGCCGGCCGCGATGCCGCAGGTAGCCATGCCGACCACAACGCGGATGTCGCCGCTGCCCTCACGCAGCATGACCTTGTTCTGCATTCTCTCTCTGATTGCCGCAAGTTCCGCTAAAGATTTCATAGATGGTTGTCCTTTCTTTATATCTGGTTTCATTAAAGACTGTTATTCGCCGCGTCTCCCGCGGCCGCCGCGTACTGCTCTGTGAGGTACTCCGTGATCCACTGCAGTACCTCGGGCGCGTTCAGGGGAACGTCGCCGAGCACCTCTTTCAGTTCGGCGGTATCGAGCGCGACCTCCCCGCCGGGCATGGCGTGCGTAAAGACCCAGCGGATGCCGGGCGCGCCCTGGATGAGCACCGTGAGCGTGCCGGTCACGTCGCCCAGCGGCGTAAAATCGATGCTGTTTTTTAAGAAGACGGCGCGCGTGCAGGTGCCGTGGTCATCGGGATACGTCTCGGCGTCTTTCGATTCGACGGAGAACGTGCCGCCCGTCTGCTCGCTCGCGAGCTTGAACAGCGGAATGCCGAGCCCTACCTTGCGCGTAGTGCGGGTGGTGGTAAACGGGTCCGTTACCGCGGCAAGGAAATCCGGCTTCATGCCGCAGCCGTCGTCCCGGATGGAGATATCGAGCGTATCCGCCGTTTCTGTCAGCGCGATCTCCACGCGGGAGGCCTGCGCCTTCACGGAGTTCTGCGCGATATCGAGTATATTCAGGGATAACTCTTTCATGCCGTCGTATCCCGTCCTCCTTTTTCGCTGCGCAGCACGTTAAAAAGCGCCGCGCGGATCTCCTCCGGGCTTTCGGCGCCGTCCGGCAGATCGAACCAAACGCTTTTGTCGCGGATGGCGGTCAGCCGGTGCGCGTCGGAGGATACAAGGATCCTTTTTTCACGCAGGATCGGATAAAGCTCCATATAGCCCTCCCGCTTCGTCTGATCATAGAACTCCGCGTTCAGGTAGCCCGGCGTATCGGGGAACGTACCGAGCGCCGCGATCACGCCGTTGCTCTCGCGGTCCACATGCGCGGGGTAAGCGACTCCACCGTACCGGGCGGCGAAGGCCGGCGCGTCGTCCACCGTGATATCGGCGGCGGCAGGCAGGTAATACGCCTCGGTACCGATCTCTTCGTCACTGCCGTTCAAAATCAGCTGGTCGCCGAAGATGCGCACGTTGTTCGGCACCTTCATGCGCCTTTGATCCACCGCTTCGTCAAAAGCGAGAGCGCTTTCCAGCGTTTCGAACAGACACACAACGTGGATATCCTCAGCGGTCGTCAGTTCCATGCCGGCGACGGGGATCACCCCGTAGACCGGCGCCGCCTCAAAAAAAGCGGGGCAGTTTTTGCAGGAGTTGTGGTCCGTGAGCGCCATGACGTCAAGCCCCGCAAGGCTGCCCATGCCGGCGATGTTGTGCGGCGTCATGTCGTTTTCCGCGCACGGGGAAAGGCAGGAGTGCATATGGAAGTCGTAGTAAAACCGGCTCATACCGCGCCGCCGAATTCCGAGGCCAGCGTAAACGCGGGCTTATCGGAGGTAAGAACGTTCACGCCCTTCTCTTCGGCGGTGCGTATCAGCCCATCCTCAAGCGTTACGCCCTCGGCGAGCACAACGCACGAAACGTCTGAAAGCGAAGCGACGGCAACTGTGTTCACGTTGCTCATGATGGTGATCCAGACCGCGTCGGCGCCGGCTCTGCCCATCACCCAGCTCAGCAGATCGCCGCAGTAGCCGCCCTGCACCTCACGGTCCGGCTCCGGCAGCGAAAGGGGCTTCAGCCCGAAACGGTCGGCAAATTCCTTCACGGTCACGTTTTACCCGCCTCCTCTCTGGCTTTTCGCTGCTCGAGCACCACACAGGTGCGGTCTTTGCCGGCGATCCCCCGCACCACGTCCTCCGCGTATGCGCGGCAGGTAGGGGAACCGCACGCCCCGCAATCGATGCCGGGCAGCGTTTTGCGCAGCGACTGTATTTCAGCCATCATGCGCATGGATTCGCCGAGATTTTCGCTCAGGCGCGAGATCGGCGTATAGGTCGGCAGAGAATCCGAACAGTAGGCGGGCGGGATATACGCCGCCTCGCCGGATACAAAGTTCTTTGATACCGGCAGATACCGCCGCACCGTCTGCAGACGCGTTTTTGCGATAAAGGGATTTTCGATGGTCATCACCCCGCCTACGCACCCGCCGATGCAGGCGTCGAGCTCCACGAACTCGATCTGCGGAATGTTGCCGTTTTCAATGGATTCCAGCACCTGCATGCAGTTCTCGATGCCGTCCGCAAACAGGTAGCTGTCGTTCAGGATCGCGGTGGATTCACCGCCGGAGGAAGCCCAGCCGATGCCGATCATGCCCGCTTCGCTCGTAACGGTAGGGGGCGAGGAGCGCTTCATGGCGCCGATCAGCTGAAAATAGATGTCGCTGAGCGACACCACGACGTCCACATGGCTCTTGTAATCGCCGAAGCCGTTGCGGATATAGCTGACCTTGGCGGCGCAGGGCGAGATAAAGAACACGGCGACGTCTTCTTCCGAAAGCTCGGGGTGGTTCTTTTTCGCCCGTTCCTTCGCCTCCATCGCGGCGATCTCCATCGGCGGGAGAATGGGCAGGATATTATCCTTCAGGTACGGAAAACGCAGGGAGATGAGCCGGGAGATCACGGGACACGCGGAGCTGATCACCGGCTTGCGGATCCCCTCGGTCTTTAAATATGTGCGGGTATAGGCGGAAACGAGCTCCGCGGCTTTCGCGACCTCATACACCTCATCGAAGCCGATATCCAGCAGCCCCTGCAGCACTTCGTCGACGTCGTCGAGGCCGTTGAACTGGCCGAAGAGCGAGGGCGCGGGCAGCGCGATCTTCCATTTATAGTGCATATAATGCTCAAGCTTGGAGCACATCGCCTTTTTTGCGTTGTGCTGGCATACGCGGATGTACTCGCCGCAGTCAATGCAGCGACCGCTGTTGATCTCGGCGTGGCCGTCCGTAATGCGGATCGCCTCCGTCGGGCAGCGGCGCACGCAGGTGGTGCAGCCGGTGCATTTCTCCACATCCAGCACAACGGAATGTGTATAAGAATTCAAACGATCACCCTGTTATTTTGTGATAAAGACGGTCATGGTGATGGTGGTGCCCTCGCCTACCGTGGAATCGATCCGCATCTCGTCGGTATAGCGCTTCATATTCGGCAGGCCCATGCCGGCGCCGAAGCCGAGGCTGCGAACGGAATCGGTGGCGGTCGAGTACCCCTCCTGCATCGCGAGATCGATATCCGCGATGCCGGGGCCGTGATCGATCAGACGGATCACGATCTTATCTTCGTAAATGTCAACATCCGCTGCGCCGCCGCCGGCGTGGATCACCATATTGATCTCGCCTTCGTACATCGCGATGGAGAGTCGGCGTATCGTTTCGGGCGGAAAACCGAGCCTGCGCAGCACTTTTTTAAGCTCAACGCTGGCCTGCCCCGCCGAAACGAAGTTCTCGCCGTCCACATCATAATGGAAATTCAGAAATTCACTCATATCTGAGATCCCTTTCCCGTCCGGAGCCGCTTTGCCCCGGACGAAAACCTGTTCTCCCTGATGCGGGAGCGATTCAGACCTGCGCGCCGTTAAGACCGTTCGCGAACAGCGTTCCGCACGCCTCGTACATCCGTTTCTTCGTCGCCATCACAACGATGCCGCTGTCTTTCGCGATCTCGATCATCTCAGGATTCGGCCGCTTGGAACGGACGAAAACGATGCACACCATATCCATCATCTCCGCCGTGCGGATGACCTGCGAATTCACGAGGCCCGTGAGCAGCACAGCCTGATCCTTAACATATGCCAGAACGTCGCTCATCATATCGCTGCCGCAGGCGGAATGGACCTCGCGTTCGAGATCCGCTTCTTCTCCGCAGATAACCTCTGCCTCGAGCAGTTCTTTAATTCTGCTGATCTTCATACCGATACTATCCTGTTCTTATAGATTGGATCTTACGCGTATTTCTCGATAATGTCCTTGATCATTTCGGGGGTGAGCTTGCCGTAAACGTCATCGTTCACAGTCATGACCGGGGCAAGGCCGCACGCGCCGATGCAGCGGCAGGCCTCAAGCGAGAATTTGGTATCCTGCGTGCATTCGCCGGGTTCGATGCCGAGCACTTCAGAGAGCTTTTCGAGCACCTTCTGGCTGCCCTTTACATAGCAAGCCGTGCCGAGGCAGACCGAGATGTTGTACTTGCCCTTGGGTGAGAGCGCAAACTGCGCGTAAAAGGTGGCGACGCCGTATACCTTTTCCATCGGCACGTCGAGTCCTTCGGCGATCATGCGCTGCACTTCATAAGGAAGGTAGCCATAGATGCCCTGCGCCTCCTGCATCACCGCCATCAGGCGGCTTTTGTCGCCGCCGGCGGAAGCGATCGCTTCCTTCAGCAGTTTTTCCTGTTCAGGGGTCCCCTGAAAAGGCAGGTTGCTGATTTTTTTAACCATGATTCAGTTTCCTCCATTCGATTCTTTGATATCTTGGCCTTTGAAAAACGAATTTGATCGTAAATTCATACGAAGTCAAGTATAGCATACTCTTTTTTTTTAGTCCATAGGAAAAACAAAAGAAATTGATATTTTTTTGTCAAAATACGATTTTTTTTCGTTTTTCTGCGTTTTTTTCCGCTTTGCATCTTGTACTGGCGCAAAAAAATGCTATACTATAGGTTAAACGCCGCGTCATAAAACGACCCAGTCCGGCGCAAACTAAACGGAGGATCAGATCTATGGAGAAAAAAATCATTGTGGAAACGTCCGCGAGACATGTACATGTCTCAAAAGAGGACCTTGCCGTCCTGTTCGGCGAGGGCTACACGCTTACAAAAAAGAAGGATCTTTCCCAGCCCGGTCAGTTCGCCTGCGAAGAGCGCGTGGCCGTCATCGGCCCCAAGGGCCAGTTCCCCGCCGTTTCGATCCTGGGACCGGAGCGCAAAGAGACTCAGGTAGAGATCTCCGCTTCCGACGCCAGGACCCTCGGCGTAAAGCCCCCTGTGCGCGAATCCGGCGATCTGGATGGCAGCGCCCCGTGTAAGATCGTGGGGCCCAAAGGCGAGATCGAGATCGATCAGGGCGTGATCATCGCAAAGCGCCACATCCATATGACGAAGGCGGACGCCGCCGAATTCGGCGTAGAGGACAAGCAGATCGTCAGCGTAAAGATCGATTCCCCCGAGCGCAGCCTGATCTTCGGCGACGTGGTGGTGCGCGTGAGCGATTCCTATGCTCTTGCCATGCATATCGACACAGATGAATCGAACGCCGTGCTCGCCGGCCCCGGCGCAATGGGCGAGATCATCAAATAAATTCAAAGTTTCTTCCAAGGTATGATACGACGGGATCATGCGAACACTTTTATCATCGGGACGGCGTCCGGGCCGTTCCGGTGATTTTTGTTTTTCGGAGGTGATCGTGATCAGACGCTTTTTCAGAGCTCTGGCGGCGGTGCTGCTCGCCGCGCACGCGGTCGTGTTCTCCTTTGTCTCCTACGGCGCGCGTGCGCTGCCGGATTCCTTCAATGCGGACGACAGTCTCTCTCTGCCTGCGCCGTTTTCCGCCGTCTCGGGGCCTGAAGAGAGCTGCGACCTGCGGCTTTTGCGGATCATACCCGTAAAGACCGTCTCAGCAGCAGAGACGACGCGGCAGTACGTGCATCTCGGCGGCGAGCTTGTGGGATTAAGGCTGCAGACGAAAGGCGTGACGGTCGTCGGCGTTGAGGCGTTCGAATCGCAGGAGGGCACAGTCTCTCCCGCCGAGGATGCCGGAATACGCGTCGGCGACGTGCTGCTGAGCGTAGACGGCGCTCAGATCGGTTCGAATCAGGCTCTGGCCGATCTGCTTGAAAAAAGCGGCGGCAAGACCGTTGAGATACGGGCGACGCGCGGCGGCAAAGACTACGTCTGCCGCTTAAAGCCGCGCCGTACGGCCGCTACAGGCGCGTGGAAGGGCGGCGTATGGGTACGGGATTCTACGGCCGGCATCGGAACGCTGACGTTCAGCGACGTCTCGACCGGCCGCATCGCCACCCTCGGCCATCCTGTTTTTGACAGCGATACAGGGGAGATCATGCCCGTACGAGCGGGCGGCATCTTTACGGCCAGCGTTTCGGGCGTTACGAAAGGAACGGTCGGCGCCGCCGGAGAGATACTCGGCAGAGTGGGCGAGACACAGCTCGGCACCGTCGACGTCAACGGCGAACAGGGCGTTTACGGCGACCTGATCAGCACGGCGGACAGCGGCGAGCTGACGCCCGTCGCGCTGCCGGCCGAGGTCCGCGAAGGCCCGGCCACAGTGATCTGCACCGTAACGGATGGTGAAAAAAGAAGCTATGATATCAGCATCGAACGGATCTCGCACAGCGAAAAACCGGGAAAGGACATGACGGTGCGCGTCACAGATCCCGCTCTGCTTGATCTGACCGGCGGTATCGTTCAGGGCATGAGCGGCGCGCCGATCGTGCAGAACGGCATGCTCGTGGGCGCTGTGACCCACGTATTCGTAAGCGACCCGAAGACCGGTTACGCGATCTTTGCCGGGCGCATGACCGCCGCCTCGCGCGGCGGCGGCCCTTGAGAATGGCTCTTGACAAGCGCTTGTTATAATGTTATTATAAGAAGAAAAGAACGTTCCCCGCGCTGAGGGCAATGCGGCTCCCCCCAAGGGGTCGGTCAGAGTGGCGCCGCGGTATTTCCGGAATCTCGTCTCTGAAGGGGTTCGCCCTTTCAGAGATTTTTCTTTCAACGCAAATTCACCGACATAGGACGGGAGGTAATAAACATGGCTTACGATTTTCGGTCTGTCGAAGCGAAATGGCAGGCAAGGTGGGAGGAAGCCGGCGTGTTCCGCGCCGTGGATTTCTCCGACAAAAAGAAATTCTACGCGCTGGTGGAGTTCCCCTACCCCAGCGGCGCGGGCATGCACGTAGGGCATATCAAGGCGTATTCAGGCCTTGAGGTGGTTTCAAGAAAACGCCGCAAGCAGGGCTTCAACGTCCTCTTCCCCATCGGCTTCGACGCGTACGGTCTGCCGACCGAGAACTACGCGATCAAGACCGGCATCCACCCCAGAGAGGTCACGGACCGCAACATAGAGAAATTCACGTCTCAGCTCAAGCGCGTGGGCTTTTCCTTCGACTGGTCCCGCGTCATTGACACGACGAGCGAGGATTACTACAAATGGACGCAGTGGATCTTTCTGAAAATGTTTGAAAAGGGCCTCGCCTTCCGCGACAAGACCCTCGTCAACTACTGCCCCTCCTGCAAGGTGGTTCTCTCGAACGAAGACAGCCAGGGCGGCAAGTGCGACATCTGCCACTCCGACATTGTGCAGAAATCGAAGGACGTCTGGTATCTGCGTATCACCGCCTATGCGGACCGGCTGCTGGCGGGCCTTGATACCGTAGACTATCTGCCGAACGTGCGCCTGCAGCAGGAGAACTGGATCGGCAGATCCACCGGCGCGTTCGTGAACTTCCCGCTTTCCGGGGTCGACGAGACCCTTCGCATCTACACCACGCGCCCCGATACTCTCTTCGGCGTCACCTTTATGGTGATGGCGCCCGAGCATCCGCTGCTCGACCGCTGCCGCGGCCGCATCCGCAACTTCGATCAGGTGGAGGCCTACCGCGTAAAGAGCGCCAAAAAGACGGAGTTCGAGCGCACCCAGCTCGTAAAGGACAAGACCGGCGTGAAGCTCGACGGCCTTTCTGCCGTCAACCCCGTAAACGGAAAAGAGATCCCGATCTTTATCTCCGACTACGTGATGATGGGCTACGGCACCGGCGCGATCATGGCCGTGCCCGCCCACGACCAGCGAGACTATGAATTCGCCAAAAAGTTCGGCGTTGAGATCGTAGAGGTCATACGCGGCGGCAACGTGGAGGAGGCCGCCTACGCCGGCGACCGCAAAATGATCAATTCCGGCTTCCTGAACGGCTATACCAACAAAAAGGACTCCTTCGCCCGGGCCGTGGAGGAAGTGGAAAAGCTGGGCTGCGGCC
>CADBOC010000398.1 GCA_902796175.1 Oscillospiraceae bacterium
CGGTACGGAGCTCGCGATCAGCGAATCGCAGGAGCGCATGGCCGTGGTCGTAGCGCCCGAAGACGTGGATACCTTCCTCGCCCTCGCGGAGGAAGAAAACCTGAACGCCGTGCCGGTCGCGACGGTAGAGGAGGAAAAACGCCTCCGCATGCGCTGGAACGGCAAAACGATCGTGGACGTGAGCCGCGAATTCCTGAATTCCAACGGCGCGCCCAAGCACATCGATATCCGCCCCGCCGCCCCGGCGCTGAAAAAAGCCGGAACGCCGGCGTCCTTCGAAGAAGCGCTGCTGAAAACGGTATCGGACCTCTCTGTCTGCTCAAGACAGGGGCTTTCCGAACGCTTCGATTCCACCATCGGCGCGGGCACGGTGCTCATGCCCTTCGGCGGCAAATACCAGCGCACGCCCGCCGACGCCATGGTGCAGAAGATCAGCGTTGAGAAAAAGCACACGGACGACTGCTCTGTGATGGCGTGGGGCTTCGACCCGTACCTGACCGAGCAAAGCCCCTACCACGGCGCATACACAGCGGTGGTCGAGAGCGTTTCAAAGCTCATCGCCGCCGGCGCTCCCTTTGAAGACGTCTATCTCACATTTCAGGAGTATTTCGAAAAGCCGGGCCGCGATCCGGCGCGCTGGGGCAAACCTCTCTCGGCGCTCCTCGGCGCGTTCGACGCGCAGATGGATCTCGGCGTCGCCGCCATCGGCGGCAAAGACAGCATGAGCGGCTCCTTTGAAAAGCTGGATGTGCCGCCCACGCTCGTCTCCTTCGCCGTTACAACGACGAAAACGAAAAACGTCGTCTCCAATGCGTATAAAACAGCCGGCAGCCGCGTTGTACTTCTTGCGCCGAAGTACAACGGGCAGGGCCTGCCCGAGCCCGAAAGCCTACTCAGTCTTTATAAAGAGGTGACGGCCCTGCAGAGAAGCGGCCGCGTGCTGTCGTGCGCGACCCCGACGAGGGGCGGCGTCGCCGCCGCCGTGTTCAAGGCCGCCATCGGCAACGGCTTCGGCTTCGCCTTCGACCCCGCCTTACCGGTTGATACGCTCTTTAAGCCCCTTTGCGGCGCGTTCCTGCTGGAGCTTGCCGACGGGGAGCAGCTCGGCACAACGATCGGCTCGGTGACGGAAAAATTCGTCTTCACCCACGGTGAAAAGCAAATCGACGGAAAAGAGCTGCTCTCGGCCTACGAGGGCAGGCTCGAATCCGTCTATCCGCTCCATACGCCAGCCGTGCCGGTCAAGACCGCAGAAGCGTTCTCCTACACAAAAACGGGAGCCGCCGCCCCCGGGCTGCGTATCGCGAAGGCGCGGGTGCTGATCCCGGCGTTCCCGGGCACGAACTGCGAATACGACTCCGCCAAGGCCGTGCGCGACGCGGGCATGGAACCCGAGATCTTTGTCGTGAACAACCTCTCCGCCGACGGCATACGCCGCAGCGTGGAGCGTTTCGCCGAACAGGTGAAGTCAGCCCAGATGATCTTCATCCCCGGCGGCTTTTCGGGCGGCGACGAGCCGGACGGCAGCGGCAAGTTCATCACGGCGTTCTTCCGCGGCGCGGCCGTTAAAGACGCGGTAACGGACCTGCTCGATACCCGCGCCGGCCTGATGCTCGGCATCTGCAACGGCTTTCAGGCCCTCATCAAGCTGGGGCTTGTCCCCTTCGGCAGGATCATGGAAACGGACGAACACTGCCCCACGCTTACGTTCAACACCATCGGGCGGCACCAGTCCATGATCGTGCGCACGCGCGTTTCTTCCGTCAAATCACCCTTCCTTCGGGGCGTGGCGGTCGGCGACGTGATCAACGTGCCGATCTCACACGGCGAAGGCCGGTTTCTGGCAGACGAGTCGCTCATCCGTCAGCTTGCCGAAAACGGCCAGATCGCGACCCAGTACGTGGACGCCGACGGCCTTCCCACCACGGACGTGCGCTTTAACCCCAACAATTCCGCCTACGCCGTCGAGGGGATCACCTCCCCGGACGGCCGCGTCTTCGGCAAGATGGGCCACAGCGAACGTGTGGGCGCGGGCCTCTACCGCAACGTGCCCGGCAATTACGACTTAAAGCTCTTTGTTTCCGCCGCGAACTATTTCAGTGAATAAGACAA
>CADBOC010000399.1 GCA_902796175.1 Oscillospiraceae bacterium
CGACAGAAAGTTAGTGAATAGTGAAAAGTGAAGAGTGAAGAAGTAAAAATCGACGGAAGCTGTCGCTATCCGTCGATTTTTGGTGGAAGCGAGGGGAGTCGAACCCCTGTCCGAAAGATCATCCTTTCAACTTTCTACGGGCGTAGCCCTTCCTTTTTATCTCCCCTTGCCGCCGCCTCAGGGCAGGCTGCGGTTCGGGAAAGCCTCATTGTGCATGACGGGTTATGAGGCGTCTCCCGTGCACGTTCACCGCTCAGTCACGCCATGGCCCCGGGCCGCGGTACTCCCGGGCATGACGGCAGCTGCGATTAAGCAGCGGCTAAAACTGTCGTATGATTGTCAGTTATTATTTAAGTCGGCGCTTTTATAGAGGTTCGCCGCCTCTGCCCGCTTATTGAAGCTCCGGTCCCCCGTCGAAATCCTTTCGCTCCCGTATGGGGCGGACCGTTTCTAACGGCCCGCGGGTGATCAGTGAGAACTCAGTGAGCGCTCGATGTCGCGCGCCGCCGCTTTTTTGGCGGCGTCTTCGCGCTTGTCGTAGAGCTTTTTGCCCTTGCACAGGCCGATCTCCAGCTTGGCCCTGCCGCGCACAAAGTATACGCTCAAGGGTATTATCGCATATCCCTGCTGTTTTGTCAAGCCGAACAAACGGTTTATTTCCCGTTTGTGCATCAGCAGACGCTTGGGGCGCATGGGATCGCGGTTGAAGATATTGCCCTGCTCATAGGGCGAGACGTGCATGCCGTTCGCGAAGATCTCGCCGTTTTTGATGGAGCACCAGCTGTCCTTCAGGTTCACGCGGCCGGCGCGCACGGATTTGACCTCCGTGCCGAAGAGCTCCAGCCCCGCCTCGAAGGTCTCGATCACAAAGTAATCGTGATACGCTTTTTTGTTCCGCGCTACGGCGGTGCGTTCCGCTTCCTTTTTCATCTGCGCGCTCCTCCGGCTTTACATTTTTTCGGGCGCTTCCACCTTGAGAAGCCCCAGCACGTTCCTCAGCACCGTGCCGACGGCGCGGCAGAGCGTGAGACGCGCGGCGCGCAGCTTTGCGTCCTCCACGTCGCAGCGGCAGGCGTTGTAGAACTGGTGGAAGAGGGTCGCAAGCTCCACGGCGTAGCGCGTCATGCGGCTGGGGTCGAGGGACTGGGCGGCCGCCTCCACCTCGCCGGTGAGAGACGCTACGTAGCGGATGAGCGCCTTCTCTTCGGGCGCGGTCAGGAGCATGGCCTCCTCGCGCGAGCAGGGCTGCCATACGCCGCCCGCCTGCTCGATCTTGCGGAAGATGGAGCAGATGCGCGCGTGGGCGTACTGGCAGTAGTAGACGGGGTTCTGGGAGGACTGTTTCAGCGCCAGCTCCAGATCGACGTCGCAGTGGGTGTTCGCCTCGCGCAGGTTAAAGAAGAAACGCGCTGCGTCGACGGGCATCTCATCGAGGAGCGTCACGAGCGTGATGGCCTTGCCCGAGCGTTTTGACAGCTTGACGGGCTTGCCGTCCTGCATCAGGTTCACCATCTGCATCAGCACGACCTTCAGGCGGTCGGCGTCCACGCCGAGGGCGGTGAGCGCCGCCTTAAGGCGCGGCACGTAGCCGTGGTGATCGGCGCCCAGCACGTCCACAGCGAGGTCAAAGCCGCGGATGCAGAGCTTGTTATAATGATACGCAATATCCGGCACGATATACGTGAAAAAACCGTTCGAACGGCGCAAAACAAAATCCTTTTCGCAGCCGAACTGCTCGGCCTTGAACCACAGCGCGCCGTCGAGCTCATAGGTGCAGCCCTTTTCGGTGAGCAGATCCACCACATGCTTCGCCGCGCCCGATTCGTGGAGCGTACTCTCTTTGAACCAGGTATCGTAGGTGATCTTGTATTTTTTAAGGTCGCGCTCGAGCCCCGCGATGTTCAGGGGCAGGGCGTATTCCACCAGCGCCTTTCTGCGCTCGGCCTCTTCGGCATGCAGATACCGGTCGCCGTAGATAGCGGCGAAGTTTTCGGCGTGCTCGATGATATCGGGGCCGTGATAGCTGTCCTCCGGCATTTCGACGGGGTCGCCGAAGTGCTGGCGGTAGCGGATATCGAGCGAAAGCCCGAATTTTTCGATCTGGTTGCCGCCGTCGTTTATATAGAACTCTCGTTCGGTCTGCCAGCCCGCCCAGGTGAGCAGCTCGGCGAGGGAATCGCCGATGGCGCCGCCGCGGGCGTTGCCCACGTGCATGGGGCCGGTGGGGTTCGCGGAGACGAATTCCACCAGCGCGCGCTTGCCGGCGCCGACGTCGCTGCGGCCGTACTGATCGCCCTTATCGAGCACCTCAAAGACGGCGTCCGCGTAAAAGACCGGCGCAAGAACAAAGTTGATAAAGCCCGCGCCGGCCGCCTGAACGGAGGCGAAGGGGGTATTTTCAAGGGAAAGGCGATCGAGGATCGCGGCGGCGATCTTCATGGGAGCCATACGGAAGGCGCGCGCGTGCGCCATGGCGGCGTTCGTGGAAAAATCCCCGTTTTTGGGGTCCGCCGGGACCTCCACCTGGATGGGCAGAAGCTCGGCTTCGGGCAGCGCGCCCTCCGCCATCGCCGCTCTGAGCGCGGTTTGGATCAGGCCGCGGATGCTCTCTTCGGCGGCCCAAACAGTCGTTTTCATGTCGGTCTGTCTCCTTTGTCAGCGGAACGCGCGACGCGTTCCGATCCGGTTTTTTATATTTTTCGGGGCGCGGACGCGATCGGCTCCCCTACGCGCACCAGCATTTTTTTGTGCGCGCCGAGGCTGCCGTTGTAATCCACAACGTAGTTCAGGCGCAGCTCGCCCCCCTGCCGCATATCCATATCGGAGAATACCTCGCGCGCGAACACGCCGAGATTCATCTCCCCGTAGGGCGTCGCGTAGACGCAGGCGTGACGCTTGCCCGCTTCAACGGTGAGCTCGGAATTGAAATCCCCCCGCCGCACGATGGAGGCGCAGCGGCGGCCCTGCACACGGATCTCGGTCTTGCTTTTCAGGCCCTCGCCGAACAGCTCCTCAAAGCGCAGGCAGTAATCCTCCTCGCTGCCGCGCAGCGTGCCGCGCACGGTGATCTCCATCTCCTCTTCGCCCGAGCCGTCTGTATCTACGCTATGAATGGTGATCCAGCGTTCGTTTTTCATATACATTTCTCCGCCAATGATGATAAGAAAATAAAAGAAGCCGAGGGGCGCTCGGGCCTTCGGCTTCATTCATGCTCTCTTGCGAAAGACCGGCGCGGTTAGACGGCTCTCGTAACCTTGCCGGAACGCAGGCAGCGCGTGCAGGCGTAAACTCTGCACGGCGTACCGTTGACCACAGCCTTCACCCTTTTTACGTTGGGCTTCCAGGTACGGTTCGATCTTCTGTGAGAGTGAGATACCTTGATGCCGAACTTAACATCCTTGCCGCAATAATCGCATTTTGCCATGAAAAGCGCACCTCCTTCTTTGATCGGAATCGCTCTGTTATATACATAACCGCATCCTTAATAAAATCAGCAAAAAGTATCATAGCAGATTCAGAGAAAAAATGCAAGCTTTTTTTTCATTTTTTTTGGGATTTTCCTTTGATCCGCATAAAAGTTTTACACGAGCTTATGAATAAACAGGCCGCTTAAGAGCTTCGGCTCGAACCAGGTGGATTTCGGGGGCATGATCTCGCCCGCGTCCGCGATGCGCATCAGCTCGTCGAGCGAGGTGGGGTACAGGGAGAACGCCGCCGTCATATCCGTGCGGCAGCGCTTTTCGAGCTCCCCGAGCCCCCTGATGCCGCCGACGAAATCGATGCGGGGGTCGGTGCGGGGATCCGCCACGCCGAACACGGGGCCGATCGCAAGGCGCTGCAGGAGACTGACGTCCAGACTGCCGACGGGGTCGGATTCATCCGAAAGCCCCTCTTTGAGGGCAAGCCGGTACCACCGGTCCCGCAGCAGAAAGCCGAATTCGTGGCGCTTTGCGGGGGCGACGGCGACAGAAGACGGCGTTACGGCAAAGCATTCGCCGAGCTTTTCGAGAAGCGCTTCCTCCGTCAACCCGTTCATATCGGCGAGCACGCGGTTATAGTCGAGGATGCGCAGCTCGTCGGCTGAGAAGCAGACCGCCAGAAAAAAGTTGAATTCCTCTTTGCCGGTATAGCCCGGGTTTTCGGCGCGGCGCTTTTCGGCGACGCGCACGGCGGAGGCGCAGCGGTGGTGGCCGTCGGCGATATAAACCGCGGGGATCGCGGCAAAGGCGGCCTCCAGCGCCAAAATGTCGGCCGGGTCGGGGATGAGCCACACCTCGTTGCGGACCTCCCCTTCGGAAACGAAATCATATACAGGCTCCCCCGCCGTTACGCGGTCGAGCACGGCTTTTACCGCGCCGCTCGGGCGGTAGGCGAGAAAGATGGGGCCGGTGTTCGCGCCG
>CADBOC010000400.1 GCA_902796175.1 Oscillospiraceae bacterium
CATTCCAGCCGATTTTGGTCGTGTAAAAGTATTTCACCCCGCTTTGCAGCATGATCTGCGGGATATTCGCGTTGTACCCGAAGGTATCAGGCAGCCAGAAGCTGTCAGCCCTATAATCAAAATGCCTGCGGGTGAACTGCTGGCCCTTGAGAAACTGCCTTGCCATCAGCTCACCGGAGGTGATGTTGCAGTCGCATTCCACGTACACGCCGCCGTTCGGCTCATAGCGCCCCTCGGCGACAAGCCTTTTCATCTGTTCAAATATCGCGGGATAATATTCCAGCATCCATTCGCTGTGCAGCGCCGAGGACTGGATGAACCGGTAGGTGGGGTACTGCTCCATCAGCGTCATCGCGTTCGCGTAGGTGCGGGCGCATTTGCGCACCGTTTCGGCGACGGGCCAGAGCCACGCGGTATCCATATGCGAATGCCCCGTGATCCCCACCCTGCCGAACGCGCGGGAATTGCCGCCCGAAAAGAAGGGCCTTGAGAGCTTAAGAGCCGCCCGCACGCCCCCGGCGAGCGCTTCGGGAGACGCATCCTTGGGGAAAAGCGGCAGAACGCGGTTTATTTCCATCAGCAGATTTTTTGCGCGGGCGGAGACGATACGGTCCTCAGGCAGCCTTCTTGCGGCGCTGAGCAGCTCGCGGATATCAAAGATCAGCGTAAAGATCTCTTCGTTTCTCGTACAGATCTCTACGCCGCCGAATTCATACGTAAAGCCCTGCGTGGGATCGGGATGAAAATAATCGTCGTAGGGATCCGTATTCGGGTCGTAATGCCCCGCGTAGCACTCGAAGGCGAGAGAAAGCGTTTCGCCCGCGGCGTGAGAGCCGAGCGGTACGGCGGCGTGACTGCCGCCGATAAAATCGCGGTTTTTGCTGTTTACGATGCCGCGCGGCTTATCATTGAGAAAAACCAGCTGCTCGGCGCCGCCGCAGCCTGAGACCGCGTAAAGCCCGACCCCTTCGCACTGCGCCGGAACGGTGAATTCGCCCCTGAGCCACATATTCTGCCACTCTTCGCCCCAGCTCGCGCCGGGCGCGATCGGCGCGTACCCGTCCTGCGGGACACGGCGCAGATGCTCCCGGGTAAAGAGCGCCTCGGTTTTCTGCAGCGGGCCGACCGGCGTGTAGACCATGGTCTCGTAGATCCTGAGCGCGCTGTTCAGTTTTTCGAAGACTCTGTTTTTCAGATTTTCATCGTACATACGCGTTTACCTCCGTTTGACCGATTTGTTCCATTATAAAGTGAATGCGCGCAAAAGTCTACAGCGATCTGCGGATTCTTTGAAAAATTTCAGCGTCATTCCCTTCGCACACTTGACAACTTTCGATTCCTGTGTTACGATTTTTCATGAAATTCAGCCAAAAAGGAGCGAATCAACCATGAAGAAATGCATTTCCCTGATCCTTGCGGCGGTCCTTTTGATCGCCGCCGCGCCCGCCGCGTTCGCGGCAGACCCCGCAGACAGCTTCGGCGTTTACGAGCATGTTTTCATCATCGGCATCGACGGTCTCGGCGCGACCTTCGACAAGGTAGACAGCCCGAACTTTGACCGGATCTTCTCCGACTACGCCTACCGCCACGACGCGCATACCGAGTATGTGACCGTCAGCGCCCAGAACTGGGGCTCCATCCTGACGGGCGTGGATTATACGACCCACGGCTTTACCAACGACGGCTGCCAAAAGAACGAGCGCGGCTCCGATTCCCCGAACCATTCCATCTTCTACTACGCGAGACAGGCGTTCCCGGAGGCGGAGCTGGTCTCCTTCAACAACTGGGACGCGATCAACCACGGCATCATCGAAAACGACCTCGGCGTGAAAAAGATCAACCGCGGCACCGATCCGCTGGTAACGGACGCGATCGTTCAGTATTTTGAGGCGGGCAACACGCCGAAACTGATGTTCGTACAGCTCGACAGCGTCGACCACGCGGCGCACACCTACGGCGGCTACAGCAAACAGTATTACAGCGCCGCCGAAAAAGCGGACGTGTATCTCGGCGAGATCTACGACGCGATCGCCGCCAGAGGCCTGATGAAGAACAGCCTCTTCCTGCTCGTGGCCGACCACGGCGAGACCGCGAACGGCCACGGCGGCCAGACGAAGGACGAGAGCTCCGCGATCGTCGCGGCCGCGGGCTATACCGTAAATAAAACGATCCTGCCCGAAGACACGCAGAACCGCGACATTTCCGCGATCGCGCTTTACGCCCTCGGTATCGAGCAGCCCGGCCACTTCGTCAGCAAGGTGCCCGAGGGGCTCTTCGGCGAGGAAAGAGAGGTCGAAGAGACCGAGAACCCCATGAGCGCCGGTCTTCGCTTCCTGCACAGGGTCCTGTATTTCTTTGTCAGAATGGTCAACCTGCTTGTCGGCCTGTTTGACAGATAAGTACAACCTATCGCCCCGGAGGTAAAGATATGACCGAAACGAGGATCGTAAGCGCCCTGCAGAAGGTGTTTTCGGACGGGGCCGAGCTGCCGCCCGCAAGGGACCGGCTGACTCTGTTCGCCGGCGAACGCGGCAGCCTGCAGCTTGTGCTGAAAACGGACGCTGAAACAACGCTGAGCGTTACGGTTGAAACCGCGCTGCCGTTCACGCTGTTTGAGGTTAAAAACGTCCCCGTAAAGCTTGCCATATACCCAAACGCAGTCCGCTGCACCACACTCAGAGACACGCCCGGCGATTATCCGGATCTGCTGATCCCTTTTGGCGGGACGGTACATTGCCGCCCTCATGAGCCGGTTTCGCTTTGGGTTGAATTTGATCCGTCTGATACACCCGCCGGCATTTATAAAGTCCTCTTTTTGATCGGTGAAGGAGAGAATGAGCATTCTGAAACGGCCTGGGTTATCGTCGGTTCGACCGCGCTTGCCCCCCAGACGCTCAT
Organism: Oscillospiraceae bacterium; assembly: GCA_902796175.1. GTDB lineage: Bacteria > Bacillota > Clostridia > Oscillospirales > Acutalibacteraceae > RUG806. The sequence continues at coordinate 2,899 of CADBOC010000400.1, forward strand.
CCATACGGACTGGTTCCACACGGACTGTCTTTCAACGTATTACGATACGCCCGTATTCAGCGACGAATACTGGCGCATCGTGGAGGCGTTCATGAAAAACGCCGCGAGCCACGGCGTGAACTGCATCCTGACTCCCCTGTTCACCCCGCCGCTCGATACCGAGGTCGGGGGCGAACGCCCGACGGTGCAGCTTGTGAAGGTCTGTTATGACGGCGGCGAATGGTCCTTTGATCTGACGCTGCTCGAAAAATGGATACGTCTGGCAGAGGATTGCGGGATCCGGTATTTTGAATTCTCGCATCTGTATACCCAGTGGGGCGCAGCCGCCGCGCCGAAGATCATCGCCGATACGCCGGAAGGCGAAAAGCAGGTCTTCGGCTGGGATACGGATTCCGTCGGGCCTGCATACACCGCCTTTCTCCGCGCGTTCGGCAGGGCGCTTACCGCCTTTACAGACCGCATCGGGATCACCGATCGCTGTTTTGTGCACTGCTCCGACGAGCCGGGCAAAGACGGGATCGAGAGATACGCGCAGTGCGCCGCCGTCGTTCATGAAGCGTTCGGCGCCTACCGCCACATCGACGCGCTCTCTGACTTCGATTTTTACGAAACGGGGCTCGTGCCGCTGCCCGTTCCGAGCGAAAACAGCATCGCTCCCTTTGTCGGGAAGGTACCGGAGCTGTGGACCTATTACTGCTGCGGCCAGTTCGGGGACGAAATGCCAAACCGCTTCATCGCCTTCCCGAGCATCCGCAACAGGATCCTGGGCGTTCTGCTCTACAGATACCGCTGCCGGGGCTTTTTGCACTGGGGCTACAATTTTTACTACACACAGCTCTCAAAACGCCCGG
>CADBOC010000401.1 GCA_902796175.1 Oscillospiraceae bacterium
AGCGAGAACATCGAGATCGACCACAACGACCTGCGCTCCAACCACTGCAAGGGCTTCGGCATGATCCTTTGGGGGATCGACTGCCCCGATCAGGAGCAGATCGAGGTCCGGAACGTTTCCGTCCACGACAACCACATCGTCACCATGGGCAACTGGAACTACGATCCCTACACCGTGCGGCAGGGCCACCCGCCCGTAACGGACCTGCGCTTTGAGAACAACACGGTGGACGCCATCGAGATCAATTTTTTTGAGACGCACGTCTCCGGCATGCGCGGTTACCCCTCCATGACGCAGCTCAAAAACGCCGAATTCCGCGACGGCCGGTGCTTCTGGCTGACCGAGGGAGACGTCTCCTTCGACCGGGACGCGGAGCGCCCGTGCTGCATCCTGCGCCCGAACGGGGCGAGGGCCGCCGTGTGGCAGGGGCTCTGGGTGGAGGCCGCCCACCCCGCCGAATTCTGGGCGCGGGTCACCGCCGGGGAAGACGCGCGGCTCTTTGTGCGGGACGAAGCCGGAAAGCTGATCGCGGCCGAGCCGATCACCCCCGGCGAACGGGAGGCGAGCCATATCGGCTTCCGCGTGCCCGCCGACGGGAATTACGCGATCGGGATCGAAGCTGAAGGCGACGCGCCCTGCGAGGTGCGGATCTGGCACACGGTGCTCGGCAATCTCGCGAGGAAATATCCCTTCGATTCCATCGTCTACGACGTGAACGAACCGCATAAGATGCTTTTCGCGGCGAAGGGGATCACGACGGCGGATCTGTAAAAACATTTTCAGGGAGGCAGCAATATGGATTTTGCAACGGCAAGAAAAAAGGCGGAGGCGATCGTTTCGCAGATGACCGTCGAGGAGAAAATGTCGCAGCTTCGCTATGACGCGCCGGCCATCGAGCGGCTGGGCATTCACGAATACAACTGGTGGAACGAGGCCTGCCACGGCGTGGCGAGGGCAGGCGTCGCCACGGTGTTCCCGCAGGCCATCGGCATGGCGGCGACCTTCCACCCCGCCCTCGTGCGGGAGGTGGCGGACGCCATATCGACGGAGGGCCGCGCGAAGTATAACCGCTCCGTCGCCTTCGGCGACCGCGATATCTTCAAGGGGCTTACCTACTGGGCGCCCAATATCAACATCTTCCGCGATCCGCGCTGGGGCAGGGGACAGGAGACCTGCGGTGAGGATCCGTTCTTAACGTCCGAGATCGGCTCCGCCTTTATCCGCGGTCTGCAGGGGGACGGAGAATTCTTTAAGGCGACGGCCTGCGCCAAGCACTTCGCCGCGCACTCGGGGCCCGAAAAGCTCCGCCACTGCTTCAACGCCGAGGTTTCCCCCAAGGATATGGAGGAGACCTATCTCCCCGCCTTCCGAAAGGCGGTTCAGGCGGGCGTCGCCGGGGTGATGGGCGCGTACAACCGCACCAACGGCGAGCCCTGCTGCGCGAGTAATACGCTCATCCGGAAGACGCTGCGGGAAAAGTGGGGCTTTCAGGGCTACTACGTCTCGGACTGCGGGGCCATCACGGATATCTACAGCGGGCACAAGACGGTCGAAAGCCTGCCCGAAGCCGCCGCCGCGGCGCTCTCCGCCGGCTGCGAGCTCAACTGCGGCGACGCGTACCGCCATCTCATCGACGCGTATGAGGAGGATCTGGTCACCGAGGAGCAGATCACAGACGCGGCGGTGCGCCTTTTCACCATCCGCGTGATGCTGGGCGAGTTTGAGGAAGAACGCCCCTATGCGGATATCCCGTTCTCGGCGGTCTCCTGCGCCGCCCACCGGGCGCTCAACCTCCGCGCGGCGGAAGAGAGCATTGTGCTGCTCGAGAATAAAGACGGATATCTGCCGCTGGATAAAACGAAAAAAATGCGCATCGCCGTGGTCGGCCCCAACGCCATGTCCATCCCGGCGCTGGAGGGCAACTACAACGGCCACGCGGACGCCTACGTCACGGTGGCGGAGGGATTCAGACAGGTCTTTGCCGACGCCGAGATCACGGTGGCGGACGGCTCTCCCATCTATCAGGACGAAGGCAGCCGCTGGAACGGCTTTGTGAACCTGACGAGCGAGGGCGCCGCCGCCGCCGAGGGGGCGGATCTGACCGTAGTCTGCCTTGGCCTTGACCGCGGCATCGAGGGCGAGGACCTCGGCTTTGAAAACGCCTTTACAGACGGAGGCGACCGTAAAACGCTCAACCTGCCCGCCTGCCAGATGCGTCTTGCCGAAGCCGTGTGCGAGGTCTCTGAAAACGTGATCGTCGTCGTGCTCTGCGGCTCCCCGGCGGATCTCGGCGAAAAGGTGCGTTCCCGCGCGAAGGCAGTGCTGCACGCCTGGTACCCGGGGGCCCTCGGCGGCCTTGCCGTCGCCCGCGCCGTGGCCGGGGAATTCTCCCCCAGCGGCAGGCTGCCCATCACCTTCTGGCGAGCGGCGGATCCGCTGCCGCCCATCTCCGATTATTCGATGCGGGGCAGGACCTACCGTTTTTCGGACCGTAAACCCCTCTATCCCTTCGGCTACGGCCTGAGCTATACCAGCTTCGCCTATTCGGAGTCCCGCGTCGCGGAGAAGACGGACGAAACGGTGACGGTCGAGACCCGTATCACGAACACCGGGACCGTGGACGCGTGGGAAAAGGCCCAGCTCTACGCCGCCTTTACCGACAGCCGCACCGATACCCCGCGTCTGCAGCTCGTTGCCGTCGCGCCCGTATTTCTCAAAGCCGGAGAGAGCGCGAACGTGACGCTGAAGGCCGACCGCTTCTGGATCAAGGCCGTGCTGCCCGACGGTACGCGCACGGAGCCCGACGGGGACGTGCGCCTCTTTGTCGGCGGAAGCCAGCCGGAGCCGGAGGCCGAGGCGTTCGCGGTGCTGTAACGCGGCTTGTTGATCGCATACAAAAACAACGCGGATCCCCGGGCGTTCCAACGCCCGGGGATCCGCGTTTTAGTGCGCCCGGCATGGGCAACAACTTGGTGGTGAAAGTCCACTACGGGCTTGGCAGTAGGAAC
>CADBOC010000402.1 GCA_902796175.1 Oscillospiraceae bacterium
CGACATGCTGTTCCTCTCTATCAACCACTTCAAAAAACCAACATTTTCAATTGGCGAAAACCTACATTTTGAGATTGACATTTTCACCCTTTCGCCCGCGGGGCGCCGCGCGCCAGTCCCGGTATCGATTTCGGCCCTTCGTGTGCTATGATATTACCGGCGGCGGGGGGACGTCCCGCCGACTATCGCAAAGGAGGTCTTTTGATTTGAGAAAAGACCGATCCCCTCTGCCGTCGGCAGAGGCGGTACGGGGCGCGGTAACGATGGCGCAGGTCTGCGAGCGCTACGGGATCGAAACGCGCGGCGACAGGGCGCTGTGCCCGTTCCACGACGACCATAGCCCGAGCATGAAGCTCTACCCCGGCGACCGCGGCTGGTACTGCTTTGCCTGCGGCGAGGGCGGCGACGTGATCCGCTTCGCCGAAAAGTATTTCGGCGTCGGCTTCCGGCAGGCGATCGAAAAGCTTTCCGCCGATTTCGGCCTCGCGCCCGCCCGGTACGCGCCGCAGAGCGGGACCGCCGCCGGGGCAAAATGCCGGGACGCCGAAAAGATCCGCCTGCGTGAGGCGTATTTCGACGCCCTTGACGCGTGGCAGGCGGTGAAGGACTATGTGCGCGGGAACCGCCCCGCCGATCCGGAACAGCCGGAAGCAGCGTGGCTTTCGGCGCTGGGCGCGCTGGAGGACCGCCGGCGCGACGCGGAAGAAGCTTACGAAAGGTGGCAGATCTATACCTATGAACACAGATAACTCTCTTTCACGCGCAGACGCGGTCACGGCTTTCACGGATCAGCCGATCGCGCTCAGATGCGGCCCCTACATCTGCGGCCCGCAGGGCGTAGCGTTCCGGGACCGCTCCGGCAGACTTACGGCGGTCACAACGCAGCAGATCATGCCCGTAAGGCGGATTAAGGACGCGGAAAGCGGCGCCCAGCGGCTGGAGCTCGCCTTCCTGTTCCGCGGGGTCTGGGAGCGCGTTACGGTCCTGAAAAGCGCCGTGGCGAACGCCGCCTCTCTGGTGCTGACGGCGGACCGGGGCGTGAACGTGTGCAGCGCGAACGCGCGGGCGCTCTCGGCCTACCTGATGCACATGGATCACATCAACGGCGATCTGCTGCCCGAGACTGTCTCGGTCTCGCACCTGGGCTGGGTAAAGGACCTCGGCTTTGTCCCCTACGCCCCCGGCGTTTCCTACAACGAGGAGGCGGGCTGCGGACATCTGCTCCCGGCGATCGGCAAAGCCGGCTGCTTCGAGCAGTGGCTCGAAGCCGCAAAACGGCTGCGCGAAGAGAGCGTGACGGCCCGCGTCGTACTCGCGGCCTCCTTCGCCTCCGTTCTGCTGGAGCCGCTCGGCGTGCTGCCCTTCTTTCTGCACCTCTACGGGGAATCGGGCCTTGGCAAGAGCGTGGGGCTGATGACGGCGGCCAGCGTCTGGGGCAAACCGGAGCCCGGCGCGTTCATCTCGAACTTTGACGCCACCCGGGCCGGGCAGGAGGCGATGGCGGGCTTTCTGCACAACCTGCCCCTGTGCATCGACGAGCTGCAGATCCTCGAGAGCGCCGGCGAACGCGGCTACGACAACCTCGTCTACCGGTTAACGGAGAAGAGCGGCCGCCTGCGCTCCAAAGCCGGCGGCGGCCTTCGCGTCACCGAGACCTGGCACAACTGCATGATCACCACCGGCGAACGGCCGATCAGCGGTCCGGCGAGCATGGGCGGCGCGCTCAACCGTCTGTTGGAGGCGGAGCTGACCGCTCCCCTGTGCGGCGACCTGCCCGCCCTCGCCCGCGCCGTATCGGCAAACTACGGGCACGCGGGCCCCGCCTTCATCGAATTGCTGCAGAAAGCCGGTTTTGAGACGGTGCGCGGTGAGTACAACGCGTATTTTGAACGGCTGCTGAAGGCCGGCGTCAGCGGCAAGCGTCTCTCCTGCGGCGCCGCGCTGCTCACGGCGGACGCCGTCACGACCAACGTGCTCTACAGGCAGACCGCGTGCCTCGGCGAAGAGGACCTTCTCCCCCTGCTTTCGGCGCCCGAATCAGGGAATATCCACGAGCGGACCCTTGAAATGCTCCGCGAGCTGCCCGGGCGCTACCCGAACCGCTTCGAGACAAACGCCTTCAACTCGTGGACCGGCGAACGCTGGGGCACGGTCAGGGGCGGCTATATCTACATCCTGCGCGGCGCGTTCAACGACGTGCTGCAGAACGCCGGCGAAAACCCGCGCCCCTTCCTGGACTGGGCGAACCGGGAGGGGCTTCTGCTGACGGATAAGGGCAGACGGGATAAGGTGATACGCAGCGGTCAGCGCACCGAACACTTCATTGTGCTTCGGGAGTCCTGACGCCCGTCCCGGGGTCACCGAAGCCTGTTACCGGTCTGTTCCGTTTTGTTCCGAAACGCCGGAACGCACGGCGCTCGGAGAAACGCTTGATCTGTAAGGGGTTTCACCGCGCCGGCCGCCTTTTGTTACCACTGTTACCACTGTTACCGGTTTTTTTCAGGCATGACTGCAAACTTATGTAAGAGGAGATACGGAAAGATCTTATGCATATAATATTTGATATTATATTTATTATTATTATTAATTTATATATTATAAGATCATTACGATCCCCCGTATCTCCAAACGATAAAAAAAATAAAGCTATCCGCAAAAAAACCGGAACACCGGTAACAGTGGTAACAAGCCCCGGTCATTTTCCGCTTCCCCCCTGCAGTACCAACGATTCTTTGCCCGGTCGGGATAAACGGCGAATTGGAACAAAAACGGAACGACCGGTAACGGACGCGGGATGTATCATGCGTTGTTTGCGTTCCCCCCTCGAGGGCACAGCTGCGCCGCGCTGCTGTCCGACTGAAAGCTTTCAGCGCGACAAATCCGGATTTATAGAGATAGTTGTTTGTGCCCCCGGCGGCACAGGTGTGCCGCGATACGATGGAATGAAAGCCCTTCAGCGCAACACATTCCGTTAACAATGCCGGCCGCTTCGCCCCATTTTCGTCTTTCCTCTTTCATCATTTGTCTTTCGTCTTTCGTCTTTCGTCTTTCGTCTTTCGTCTTTCATCTTTCGTCTTTCGTCTTTCATCTTTCGTCTTTCATCTTTCGTCTTTCCTCCCCCCCCTGAGATCCGCGCGTTTTTTCATGTTATCTTTATATTGCAAAAGGAAAACGCAGAAAGGGGCGACGAAATATGCGTGAGTTTTACATCCCGCTGAAAAGCGCAGGAGGCTTCCACGACGAATCGATCTCGGCGCGGTTCTTTCTGAACCGTGAGCTCTGGCTCGATTCGGCGATCGACGACGACAGCGCGCTGCTGCTGGCAAAGCAGATCCTGCTGCTGGGCAGAGAGGATCCGAACACCCCCATCACCCTTTACATCTGCTCCGGCGGCGGAGCCATTCAGGCCGGCATGCTGATCTATGACGCCATCCGCGGCAGCGCCGCGCCGGTCAGAACGGTCGTGTGCGGCGAAGCCTGCAGCATGGCGGCGGTGCTGATGTGCGCCGGGACCGGCGGGCGGTACATTCTTTCGCATTCGCGTATGATGCTGCACGAGCCGCTGCTGGGTTCCAAGGTCGGCGGCAACGTGACCTCCATCCGGGAGATCTCGAAGAGCCTTGAAAAAGCAAAGGCGGATATCGATGAGATCCTGGTGCTGCACACGGGAAAGACGCCCGAAGAGATCGCCGAGGCGACCGGCGGCGAACACTACTTCAGCGCCGAGGAGGCGGTCGACTTCGGTCTGGCCGACAGGATCGTTACCATGGAAGAGCTCATGAAAGGAGAATTCTGATGATCAGAGATAAGCTTGTGCTCGGGGAAAACTGCGTTTTCGATTCCGACCCCGCCGTTACAGGCATCAACGGCAACGTACTGGTCGAAGGATGCACCGGCTCCGGCAAGACCTGGTCCGTCATCTTTCCGCGTCTGCTGTATCTGGAAGACAGCAACCTGATCCTGAGCGATCCCAAACGGGAGCTGATCGAATTCTGGGCCCCTACCCTTCGCAAAAAAGGATACCGGGTGCTGGAGATCAACCTCAAGGATCCGGCAAAGAGCTCGATCTGCTTCAATCACTTCTGCTATCTGCAGACGGACCTCGACGTCTCCACGCTCGCGGAAGGGATCCACAACCTCATTCCGCAGAACAAAAACACGACCGCCGACGTCTTCTGGAAGAAAAACTTTCTCGCCTGCGCGAAATTCGCCATCTACTACTGCATGGAGACGAAAGACGACCCCTCTCTGGCCGACGTCTTCGACCTGCTGAACCGCATCAGGGTCGACGACAGCGGCACGCTGCTCAAAATCAATATCTCAGGCGAGATCGAATCCGTGATTCGCAGCAGCGGCAACAAAGAGCTCGAAAGCGCCTACAGAGCGTTTTCCGAAAACCCCATCCGCACCGGCAGCAATATCCTCTCCGATTTCCGTTCCACGCTCTCGGGCGTTTTGAATCAGGAGCTGCTCTCGATGCTGCGGTGCAAACCCAGCTTCTCTCTCGATGATTTCGTGCAGGATAAAACCGTGCTCTTCATCAGCTGCGACGGCATGAACGAAGCGATGAACGCCTATGTGAACATGATATTCGATACGCTGATGCCGCTTCTGATGCGCACCGCAGATCGTTTTCCGAACGGCAGACTCCCGATCCCCGTACACATGATCGTGGATGATTTCGCCTGCGGCACGCCGATCAGAAGCTTTCCCTCCCTGATCGCGAAGTTCCGTTCAAAGGGCATCTCCTCCACCATCGTGCTGCAGGATCAGGAGCAGCTCAAGAGCCTCTACGGCGAAAACAGCGCGGCTACCGTGATGAACAACTGCGACACCATGGTCTACCTCGGCGGCAACTCTCTGACCTCTGCCCGCAACTGGTCCGTAAGGCTCAACGTGCCCATCGACGAGGTGCTGTATATGCCCCTTGCGCACGTCGCGGTCTACCGACGCGGATCCCGCCCGGTGCTCACCCGCCGCTACGCGATCACCAGAGATCCGAATTTCATCAAAGCCGGGCGAGAGGCGGAAAAAGCGAAGGATCCCCGAAAGACAGAGGATAACGAAGCGCGCAAAAGCGCATGATCGCTGCGATTCCGAGATGTAAAGCCTTTCTCTTGCTTTGTAAAGCTCCGGTTCTTTCTTGTGGGTATCGCCAAAATCAGACCGCGTTTTTTCGGCAAACTTCATCAAAAAAACGACCGCTCAGGCGGTCGTTTTTTACTGCGGCGCAGTTCGGTGCAAAAAAGGAAAAATGTTCAAAACTGTGTGCAAAATGCTGAAAACTTCCTTTCGTAAAGTTATATGCTTTACGATTTTGCTTCGCTTTTTTGACCTGAAGCAGGGGTTTTTCACATTCTGCACCGAGTTTTGCACATTTTCGGAGATTTTATCAACAAAGAGAAAGGGTTTTGCTTTACAGGTCGATGCGGTAGGGGATGCGGCGGTCGTAAAAGGCGCTCTGTTGAAAACCCAGCCGTTTCACCGCTGCGGCTGCCAGATCGAGCCCCTCGCCCAGTTCATCATGAAAACTGCTCTCGCTGCCGAGCGTGATATTCTCACCGCCAAAGGAGCGGAAGGCGGCGACCAGGCGCAGATACAGGTCGCGCAGGCGTTCGCTGCCGCAGAGATCGCGGGCGTTCACCTCCAGAGAACGGCCGCTTTCGGCCAGCATGCCGAGGGGCTCGAGCATCGCGGATTCAAACACGGCGGGCTCGGGGCAGGCGGCGCGCAGGGGCGCCATCAGGCGCGAGAGCGCGTCGAAATCCGTATGGGCCACCGTATCGCAGAGCGCCGCCGCGTAAGCCCCGCAGAACGCCCGGAAGGCGTCGGCGGTCATCCCCGGGGCCGGCGCAGCGCTCCCCGCGCCCTCCGCCGAAACGGAAGCGAGAACGATATCGTACTGCCTGCGCGCGAGAACGGCGCCGGCTTCCCCGGGCGCGTTCCGCGCGTCCTCGAGCTCCACCCCGGCGAAAACGGAGAGCGAATCAAAAAAGAGGAGCTTTGCCTTGCAGGCGTCAAAATAGGCGTGGCGGATCCGCCGGCGCGCGTCCGGATCCGCCGCGGAGCCCGGCCGGCATCTGTCGGTGAACGCCACGCCCCTGAGCCCCTTTCGTACGGCGATCTCGCATAAAAACGCGATCTTGTCGTGCCCGTTCGGGGAATTGTTCGTATATACGTGCAGATCCAGTTTTTCCGGCATGCGCGATGCTCCTTTCATGCGGAGGATGATCCTATTTTACACGACTCCGATTTTTTTTGCAATGCCTATATACTTTTCCGCATAAAAATGTTATACTTACGGCGATAAGGCAATTATGCTTCTCAAAACCGAAAGGAGGCGGCTCCTTGAACGGCCCCGTTCAGATAAAGGCAAACGCAAAGATCAACCTCACGCTCGATATAACGCGCGCGCTGCCGGACGGCTACCACGCCATACACACCGTGATGCAGAGCGTGACCCTGCACGACACCCTGCTCCTCACGCCCGCAAGGCAGGGCGTGACGCTCGCCGTTAAACACGAGACGGCGGAGGAAACGCCCGTGCCCGAAGACGGCAGAAACCTTGCCGTGATCGCCGCGAAGGCGTTTTACGAAGCGGCCCGCATCCCCCCCGCCGTACACGTCGACCTTACGAAGCGCATACCGAGCCGCGCGGGTCTCGGCGGCGGCAGCGCTGACGCGGCGGCGGTGCTCTGCGGCCTCAACGAAATGTACGGTTTTTGCGTACCCCACGATATTTTGCTCAAAATTGCCCTTAAAATCGGCGCAGACGTCCCCTTTTGTCTGGTAGGCGGGACCATGGCATGTTTCAACAAAGGCGAAGTTATGGCAAAAACAGAGCCATTCTCTTCTTATGTCGTGATCGCAAAGCCCTCAGTCGGCGTTTCGACCGCCGAGGCGTTCCGCATATTCGACGAAAAACCGGCGCTCACCCACCCGGATACCGATCTGTTTGTCTATCACCTGATGCGGCGCGAGCATGAGCAGGCGTTCGGCGCGGCGGGCAATCTCTTTGAACAGCTCTGCCCCCCGCCCCCGGGCGAGAGCATCAAAAACAGGATGCGCGAAAACGGCGCGTTTTATGCGTCGATGTCCGGCAGCGGCTCCGCTTATTTCGGCCTGTTCCGCTCCTTTGCGGCGGCCTCACGCGCGTCGGACGCGCTCAGGGAAGACGGGCTGCCGTTCTGCTGCGTCTGCCGCGCCGCGGCGGCCGGCGCCGAAACAGAAAAAATCGGATAAGCCGTATAAAAACGGAAAAAAAGCCGATCCTGTTGACAGAAACGTTGACAGGAGGCTTTTTTTATGGAACGGATGAAGCGGATCAGACCGATGGGGGACGCGCTGTGCGCCCTGCTGCTCGCGGCGGCGCTCTGCCTCGGCTTTACGGCGGACGCGCTCATGCGCGCCGGGCAGGTGAGAGACGGGGTGATCCGGCTGCACATACGCGCCGCTTCAGACGGCGCGGCGGACCAGGCGGTAAAGCTGCGTGTGCGCGACGCCGTGCTCGAAAAAACGGCGGCGCTGCTGCGGCGCGCCGATTCCGCGCCCAGGGCGCAGGAAACGCTCAGGCGCGCGCTGCCGGAGCTGGAGGAGACGGCGGAGGAAACGCTCGCCGCGTCGGGCTTTTGCTACGGCGCGAAGGTATCGCTCGGCCGCGGGTATTTCGACGCCCGCGCCTACGGGGACGTTACGCTCCCCGCGGGCGAATACACGTCGCTCGAGATCGACCTCGGCGGCGGCGCGGGCCATAACTGGTGGTGCGTGCTGTTCCCGCCCCTGTGCGCCCCGGGCGAAACGGCGGACCCGCTCTCGTTTTTCAACGATTCCGAAGCGGACGTGCTGACGCCCGGCGGGAGCGTACAGGTGCGCCTGCGCATCGCCGAGCTCGCGAAAGCGGCGGCGAAACGGCTGTTCGGAAGAGAAGACGTGAAACAGGAAGTGAGATGTGAGAAATGAGAAGTGAGAAGTTAAACTATACCCATGAAAATGGACACAGCAAAAAATGAAGACTTGCAGACAGTCCCACAAAAATGGACAGTCAAAAAGTGCAAC
>CADBOC010000403.1 GCA_902796175.1 Oscillospiraceae bacterium
CAGCGTTGCGGCCGTGCCGTTTTCCACGCTCGTTTTCACGTTTCTGAGTTCGATTTCGTCTCCCTGATCGATCTTGTCGTAATCCGCTTCGTTTACAAATGTCAGGGGCAGGATGCCGGAGTTGATCAGGTTTGCCTTGTGCATGCGGGCGAAGGATTTTGCCGCCACCGCGCGCACGCCCAGATACAGCGGCACCAGCGCAGCGTGCTCGCGCGAGGAGCCCTGTCCGTAGTTCGCGCCGCCCACGATGATGCCGGACCCTTCCTTTTTGATGCGATCCGGGAAGGTCTTGTCGCACACGCCGAAGCAGAACTGCGAAAGATAGGGCACGTTGGAACGGTAGGGGAGGATCTTCGCGCCGGCGGGCATGATATGGTCGGTGGTGATGTTGTCGCCGACTTTCAGCAGCACCTTGGTGGCGACGGTGTCTTCCAGCGGCTTGCCGGTGGGCACGGATTTGATGTTCGGCCCGTAGCGTACCTCGCGGTTCGCGGCGTCGGCCGGGGCGTCGGGCAGCAGCACCATGTTGTCGTTGACAAGAAAACTGTCGGGCAGCGTGATGGCAGGCATTTCGCCGAGGGTGCGGGGATCGGTCAGCACGCCCGCCACGGCGGAGGCTGCCGCGGTTTCGGGGCTCACGAGATAGATGCCGGCGTCCGCGGTGCCGGAGCGGCCTTCAAAGTTGCGGTTGAAGGTGCGCAACGATACGCCCTTGGAGTTGGGGGACTGGCCCATGCCGATGCAGGGACCGCAGGCGCTTTCAAGGATTCTTGCGCCGGCAGCGATCATGTCCGCCAGCGCGCCGTTTTCGGCCAGCATGGTGAGCACCTGCTTTGAGCCGGGTGCGATGGAAAGACTGACCTCCGGGTGTACGGTCCTGCCTTTGAGGATGGCGGCCACCTTGAGCATGTCCATAAGCGAAGAATTGGTGCAGGAGCCGATGCACACCTGATCGATCTTGATATTGCCGATCTCTTCGACGGATTTCACGTTGTCGGGCATGTGGGGCATGGCTGCCAGCGGCTTGAGGGCGGAAAGGTCGATCTCGATCTCTTCATCGTAAACCGCATCCGGGTCGGCGGCCAGCGGCGTGTAATCCGCTTCGCGTCCCTGCGCCTTCAAGAATGCGCGGGTGATCTCGTCGGAGGGGAAGATGGAGGTGGTGGCGCCCAGCTCCGCGCCCATGTTGGTGATGGTGGCGCGCTCGGGCACCGAAAGGGTTTTCACGCCTTCGCCGGCGTATTCCACGATCTTGCCGACGCCTCCCTTTACGCTCATGATGCGCAGCACTTCCAGGATCACGTCCTTGGCTGCCACCCACGGTGAGAGCTTTCCTTTCAGTGTGACGCGCACCATTTTCGGCATGGGGATGTAATAGGTGCCGCCGCCCATGGCTACCGCCACATCCAGACCGCCGGCGCCCATGGCCAGCATGCCGATGCCGCCGCCGGTGGGCGTGTGGGAATCGGAGCCCAGCAGGGTCTTGCCGGGCACGCCGAAGCGTTCCAGATGCACCTGGTGGCAGATGCCGTTGCCGGGACGGGAAAAGCGGATGCCGCGTTTGAGCGCCACCGACTGAATAAACCGGTGGTCGTCGGCGTTTTCAAAGCCGTTCTGCAGCGTGTTGTGGTCGATGTAGGCGACCGAAAGCTCCGTTTTTACCCGGTCGATGCCCATGGCCTCGAACTGCAGATAGGCCATCGTGCCGGTGGCGTCCTGCGTGAGGGTCTGGTCGATCTTAAGGCCGATCTCGGTGCCGGGGATCATCTCCCCGCTCACGAGATGCGCCCGGATAATCTTCTGTGAAAGCGTATAGCCCATATCCGTTCCTTCTTCCCAAATGTAAATTCGGAATTATTTTACAACGAAACGCTCCGCTTGTCAATCTTCAGTTTTCGGTTTTTCGGGCGAAGCGGCCGGCCGCGATACTGAGGGATTGATTTTCACGCGGGATTGTGTTATGATAATCCTATATTTTTTAATTCAGGGAGATTTTGATATAGTGGCGCAACAGAAAAATAAAAAGAAAACGACAAAAAAACCGCAGAAGAAGGGCGCGGGGGAGGGTCCTCTCGTCCAGCTCATCCGCTCGGTCGAGTTCCGCAAAACGCTGATGTTCCTGCTGGGCGTGTTCCTGCTGCTGCTCACGGTGCTGGCCGGCGGCGAATCCTCGGCCTGGCGGCGCATGCACGATTTTTATTTCGCGCTTTTCGGCATTACGGCGGTATTCCTGCCTTTTGAGCTGCTGTTCTTCGGCGTTATGGGGCTGCTCGGGCGTTCGTCGCCCGTTTTTCGCCGCAAGGGGCTGCAGCTGTTTATCCTCTTCGCGCTCGTTTCGGGCGTGTTCCACATCAACGGCTACGCGAACGGGATGCGGGTCGGTTTTTTTGAGCGGCTCGGCTCTCTGTTCAACGACGTGCTCTCGCACAGCACGGGCGCCATCGTATCGGGCGGCGCGCTCGGCGCGTTCACCGGGGGCGTTCTGTACCAGATCACCCATTCCGCCGCCGTTTCGAACATCCTCTCCGGCGTGCTGATCGCGGCGGATCTGATGTTCCTGTTCAACCTTTCGCTGTCGCGTCTCGTGCTGGATATGGAAGAGCCCGTCGGCAATCTCGGCCGCGCCGCGGGCGACCGCATCAACACGGCCCGCGACGACATGGCCTCGCGCCGTTCGGCGCGTGAAGACAGGCGGGCGCGGCGCGAAGCCGAGGCCGC
>CADBOC010000404.1 GCA_902796175.1 Oscillospiraceae bacterium
TCCCCGATCACAGCGTTACCTCCGAAAGAAGCCGGCGCAGATTTTCCGCGCCGATCCGGCGTTTGGACGTCTCCGGGATATCCGAGAGCAGAAGCTGGCTCGCCGCGGCGGCGAGACTCGCCTCAGGCGCGCCGCTGCCGAAAAGCAGCCGTTCGTCGCCCATCTCCCGACAGAAGGCCGGGATCCCGTTGTGCACCAGAAAATTGCTGGTCTCCGCATACAGATTCGGGCAAGCCTCCATGATCGGAACAAGAAACCGCAGGCAGCGGTAGCCCGGCGAACACAGAACAAAACGGTTTTCCGGGAAGTCCCGGCAAAGACGGTAAAGCGCGTCCCAGTCCGTAAGCTCCGTCAACGGGATGAACGCCGGAACACGGTGCGCGGCGAGCGCCGCCATCAGCTTTCCGGCGGCGTAGGGCAGCAGGGAATGGCCGTAGCGTTTCGGAAAGAGCCGAACGCTGCGAACGCCCGCCCGTTTCATCTCCCCGGGGAGCTCCGTTTCGGCCGTAAAACCGCCCCAGACGGCAGGCAGAACCGCCCACTGCCACAGAAAGCGGGGGCTCTCCCCCGTCTCCTCCGTCAGCAGCCGGTTGCCGAGCGCCGGATCCGAAAACTCCGAGGCCGTATGGTAAACAAGCGCCGCCGATACGCCGAAGCGGTCCATAAGCGCCGTGAGCGCCGCGGCCGAGACCGGGGCGCCGGGCTCATCCGCCGGTCCCGTACCGATGCGGCAGTTCGCGTCAAGCAGCTCGATCACGTTTCTTCCTCCCCCGTCTCTTCACCGGCGGTCAACAACCGCCGCATTGCGTATATCTCTTCAAATTCCGCCGCGGTCTCCCGCAGAAATGCAAGGCACTCCGGCTCCTTCGCGAGCAGAACGCCCGCTTTTTTGACGCGGCGCAGGAACCGCCGGTCAAAGGCGACGGCCTGCGCCTGCCGCGCCAGCGGACATAGATTCACCGCGCGGGGATCCGCCTGTACGGCGATCCGCCCGTTTTTATCCGGAATGGGAAAGAACGGAAAGATCCGGCACGCAAGGGGCCTTGCCTCCCGTTCGCACGCTCCGCAGCAGAGCGCGAAGCGGCCGTCCGGCGTTTCGGCGGCGGGGAGGGAGGTCTCTTCGCCCGGGAACAGGCGCATCCCCGTTTTGCCGTCCCCTTTGCAGCAGGCCGCGCCGCACAAAACGCCGCAGTCCGTTTTCAGGGGCGTTACGCCGTCGAAAAGCCGGTAAAGACGGCGGTAAAGCGCCGCGGCAGTCTCTTTGTTCATGTCCCGTCCCTCAGCACACGCGGCCGAAAAAGGCAGAGAACCGCAGCCAGAGGCTGTAAAGCCGATTGATGAACGCCATAAACGGGGCAAGGCGTTCCCGGCTGCCGCCGTAGGGAACGGGCCTCGAGAAGGCGTTATACGCCGTTTCGCCGCCGGCGACCGAGGTTCCGATCACGGAACCCGGCAGCGTACCTGCGTTCGCGTAGTCCCACGTCTCAAAACCGTTTTTGATGGCAGGGGAGGCGGGATCCAGCGCGAAATCGAAGGCGGCGGCGTCCCGGAACAGAGGGTCGGCGATCAGATCCCGGCCGAGGTAGCCGCGGCGCACGGCGGTGGCGACCGACATGGCGCGATCGGCGTCTGTATCCTTTAGCGCGTAAAGCGCGCCGCCGTTCGTCAGATCCCAGAGGACGTTATCCCCGGTCGTGACGCTGCCGGGCTTTTGAAGCGCACTGAACACGGGCGTTTTGCCGGAGGTCAGCAGTATGTTTTTTGTAAAATCGGCGGTCTTATGGTCCTCGTACCGGGAGACCGCCCGGATGACGGAATCGGAGCTCAGGGCAAAAATATTGTTCCGCACGGTATTGTCCGCGCCGTAATGCAGATGGTACGCGTCCGAGCCGCAGGCGTAGACCAGGTTCTTCTCCACCGTCATGCGGGAGGAGCCCTCGTCCAGATAGATCCCCCAGCCGCCGTAGCCGCCTTCGCCGGGATCCGCCGCCACGTTGTGGATCACGTTGCCGGAGATCACGGTGTGCGGCTGCACGCCCAGCATATAAATACCGCCCATATCCGAAAGCCAGCCCTGCCCGATGTTGCAGATCAGGTTATCCGTGATGCGGCAGCCGTCCGTCACGGTATAGCCGTAGCCCCATACCCAACCGCAGGAGATCGCGGTATAGTAGCCGTCGCGGATCTCGTTGTGCGAGACCTCCACCCCGGCGGCGTGGATCACCAGCACGCCCACCGCGTTGAAAAAGGTGCGGCCGTAGCCGGATACAAGGTTATTCGTCACCGTGATATCGCGCGTGACCCGCGCGTCCTCCGCAGGAAGATTCTCTCCCCGGATGAACACGGCCTGCGCGCCGACGTTTTCGAACACACAGGCGTTCACCTCCGCGTTCTGTACGTTCGCGCCGAAATAGACCGCTCCGCCCGCGATATCGCGGAATTCACAGTTCTTTACGCCGCAGTTTGCCGCGTTTTCAAAGCGCAGGCAGGCGTTCGCGTCGTAAGCGGCCTGCGAGGAGGTATCCCGCCCCGTGTTGCCGCAGGGGATTTGAAAGCCGTTGCCGCGGAAGACGATCCCTTCAAAACGTATCCCGTCCGCGCCGTCGACGCTGACCATCGTTTCCACATCCGACGCCCA
>CADBOC010000405.1 GCA_902796175.1 Oscillospiraceae bacterium
ACGGCATAGAAAACCCCGACGCCATCACAGAGGGCGAGCAGCTTCTGCTCCCCCGAACGCGGGGACAGTGATAAACAAAAATTCGATCATGCGCATCTTATCTGCGGTCGACCGGACAAAAAAGAGCCCTTTCAGGGCTCTTTTTTGCGTAAAACTGCTGTTTTTTTGTTAAAAGGACTATCAATTCTGAGGGATCAATGGTATAATACAATATACATGATAAAAAGGAGATCGGTACTTGGGGAGTACCGAAAACGGAAGATGGAAAGAAAACTGTTTTGTGAGATCAGTCCGTTTACTTATCAGATCTCGCTGAAGAAAGAGATCCTGCTGCGAAAAGCGCGGGATCTGCTCAGCGGCGAGAGGATCGCGAAAGACCGTGTTTTTGAGCCGCTGCCGTATCTCGCAAAGAGCCATACCTCGCTCCTGCTGCGCCGGCTCCACGGGGTGGATATGGCGCTGCAGGAGAACAAGGTCACGAACATCCGGCTCGCTTGCGGGCGTATCAACGGCATTGTGATCCACCCGGGCGAGGTCTTCTCGTTCTGGCGGACGCTCGGCCCCGCCACGGCGAAAAACGGCTACAAAGAGGGGCTCGTCATCAGCAGCGGCACGCTCACCTCCGGCCCCGGCGGCGGGCTGTGCCAGATGGCGAACCTGATCCACTGGCTCGTTTTGAACAGCCCGTGGAAGGTCACGGAGCTGCACCACCATTCGGACGCGCTCTTTCCCGATGAGCGCCGCCGCGTACCCTTCGGAACCGGCACCTCCGTGCTTTACAACAACATCGATTACCGCTTTCAGAACCTGACGGGGCAGGACGTACAGATCCTGGTATGGGTGGAAAACGGCGAGCTCTGCGGGGAGCTTCGCAGCGAACGGCCCTTTTCTTACCGCTACAAACTGGTGGAGGAGAACCACCATTTCAAAAAAGAGGGGGACGATTTTTACCGGATTTCGAAGGTCTACCGGCTGGTGATCGACCGCCTTTCCCATTACACGGTCCGCAAAGAGCTGATCCTCGACAATCACTCGAAGGTCCTCTACGACCAAAGCCTGATCCCGCCCGAACAGATCCGTGAAGATGAATAAGATACTGGAACGATTCGAAGCCGCCGCCGCGGCTTCGCCCGAGAAGACCGCCTATACCGGCTGCGGCAGGTCCGTCTCCTACGGCTTTCTGATCCGCGAGGCAACGTTTTACGGCGAGATGCTGCGGCGGCAGGGGACCGGCCCCGTTCTTTTATACGGAACGAAGGAGCCCGAGATGGTCGTCGCGATGCTCGCTTGCCTCTATGCCGGCAGACCGTACGTGCCGATCCACCCCGCTTCTCCCGCGGCGCGCGTCGAGCGCATCCGCGCGCTTACGGGGAGCGGTATCCTGATCCGCACCGTTCCCGCCGAGGCCTGCCCCGCAGAGGGGATCAGCCTTGCTTCGCTGAAGGGCTTTGCCGATGACCCGCCCCTGCCGCAGCGCGGCGATACGGCGTATATCATCTTTACCTCCGGCAGCACCGGGGAGCCCAAGGGCGTGCCGATCTCTGTATCGAATCTCGAAACCTTTACGCAATGGATCTGCTCGCTGGAGCCGCTGCGCTCTTACCGCGCCGTTCATGTGATGAATCAGGCGAGCTTCAGCTTCGATCTGAGCGTGGCGGACCTGTACTATTCGCTCTGCGGCGGCCATACCCTCATCGGCCTCGACCGGGAGATCACCGCGGATTATGAGGGCGTGTTCGGTCTGCTCAGACAGGCGGAGGTCGCCGTCGCGACGCCTACCTTTATCAGGCTCTGCCTGCTCGATCCCTCTTTCCGCGCCGACCGGTTCCCGAGGCTGGGCTGCGTTTACCTGTGCGGGGAAGCGCTCGACCCGGCGACCGTTCGCCGGCTCTTCGCCGCGTTTCCGTCGCTGTGCGTTCTCAACGCGTACGGGCCGACGGAGGCGACGAGCGCCGTCTCGGCGATCCGTATCACGCCGGAAATGGCGGCGGGCGACGGCATTCTGCCTGTGGGGCGCGTCGGTTCCTTTGCGACGCAGGTCGAGATACGAGACGGGGAGATCGTGCTCAGGGGCGACAGCGTCTTTGGCGGTTATCTCTCAGGCGGCCCCGGCGGCTTTTTTACCGAGGACGGCGTACCGTGCTACCGCACCGGGGATCTCGGTTTTATCCGGGACGGCCTTCTCTACTGCGCCGGAAGAAAGGACGATCAGATCAAATGGAAAGGCTACCGGATCGAGCTGGGCGAGATCGAGGCCGCTCTGAACCGCGAGCCCTGCGTGCAGGCGGCGGCAGTCGTCGCGAAGCGAAACGCGGACGGTACCGTTAAAACGGTTCGCGCCTACGTTGTGCCGCGGGGGAGCTTTGACGCGAAAGCGCTGCGGCAGGCGCTTCTGCGGGATCTGCCCGCCTATATGCTGCCGCGTTCGATCGAAGCGATCGACGCGCTCCCCGTTAACCGGAACGGTAAAATCGACAGAAAGGCTTTGATTGAACGATGAAACATGTTGCCGATATGCTTTACGAGATCTGTGAGGACCGCGCCGTTTTCGACCCGGATGTGGATCTGGTCGAAAGCGGGCTGCTGGATTCCTACGCCCTGATTGAGCTGCTGACGCAGCTGGAGGATGAGGGGATCGTTCTGCCCCCCACCCGCATCGACCGCAGCCTGCTGCACAGCGTAAAAGGAATCGAAACGCTGATCGCGCAGTTCAGCCGATAAACGCCCCTTTTACGGGAACGATCAAGCACAAAGGAGAGATGTATATGTCCCTGCGCGCGCCGAGCGTGCCGCTCATCACCGTAGACCCTTATTTCAGCATCTGGAGCCCCTGTGACCGCCTGACCGACGGCGATACCGTCCACTGGACGGGCGCAAAACAGCCCCTGACGGGCGTTGTCAGCGTAGACGGAACGGCTTACGTTTTTATGGGAAAGCCTGAGGGGCTGCCCGCCATGGAGCAGACCGGGCTTACCGTCAAAGCGTGTACCTCCGAGTATACCTTCAAAACCGAAAAAGTGGAACTGACGGCGGCGTTCACAACGCCCCTGCTCATGGACGACCTCGCCGTGATGACGCGACCCGTCTCCTATCTTTCTCTGGAAACGCGCTCCCTCGACGGCGAAGCGCATGAAATATCGTTTGCTGTCACGATGGACGACGCGGTGTGCCTCAATAAAAAATACCAGTATCCCACCGTGTTCGAAGCGGTTGCGGGCGCGGGCTTCTCGGGCGGCAGCGTTCGGTCCGTCCGCCAGCACGTGCTGAACGCCAGCGGCGACAACCTGCGCATCGACTGGGGCGCGGCGTACCTCGTCACGAACGCCCCGGGGGCCGAAACCGAAAGCGCGGTCGCGCGGCATCCCTACGGCATCGAATCACACGCCGTCCGCCTGAAGGTAAAAGGGGAGCGGGCGCTCTTCGCGTTCGCCTACGACGACGTGCGCTCCATCCAGTATTTCGGCAAAAATCTGCCCTCCTACTGGAACCGGGACGGCAAAAGCATCCTCACCGCGATCGCGGAGGCGTTCGCGGATCACGAAGCCGTGAAGGCGAAATGCGACGCGCTCTCCGATCAGCTCAGAAGCCGCTGCAAAAACGAAAAATACGCGGACCTGCTCTGCCTTGCCTACAGGCAGGCGATCGCGGCGCACAAGGTCGCCGTGGATGAAAACGACGAGATCCTGTTTATCAGCAAGGAATGCTTCTCCAACGGCTGCGCCGCGACGGTGGACGTTACCTATCCGTCTATCCCGCTGTTTCTGCTCTATAACCCGGAGCTTGTCAACGGCATGCTGCGGCCGATCTTCCGCTATGTGCATGAGGGGGACTGGTTCTATCCCTTCGCCCCCCACGACGCCGGGCAGTATCCGCTGGTCAACGGTCAGGTCTACGGAGACAGGACCTGCCCCGACAACCAGATGCCGGTGGAGGAGTGCGGCAATATGCTCGTCACGGTCACGGCGGCGGCGCTCGCCTCCGGCAGCGTTTCGTTTGCCGAACGGCATTTTGACGACCTGAAACAATGGACCGATTTTCTGCTGCGGTACGGTCTTGACCCGCAGAATCAGCTCTGCACCGACGATTTCGCGGGGCACCTCGCGCACAACTGCAACCTGGGACTGAAGGCCATCATGGGCGTCGCGGCGTTCGGGCTCTTAAACGGGCTGCTCGGGAACGAAGACGCCCGCCGCTCCTATACGGAGCAGGCGCGGAACATGGCCGCCGAATGGATGAAAAAAGCGGCGGACGGCGATACCGTATACCGCCTCGCCTTCGACCGCCCCGGCACGTGGAGCATGAAGTACAACGCCGTGTGGGATAAAGTCTTCGGCACGGGGATCTTTCCCTCAGGGGCGTTCGACCGTGAGCTTGCCGTTCACGCCGAGCGGCACTTAAACGCCTACGGCCTGCCCCTTGACAACCGCGCGCTCTATACGAAATCCGACTGGCTGGTCTGGACCGCCTCCATGGCGTCTGACGAAGCGCTTTTCGACCGCTTTGTCGAAACCCTCTGGCGTGCTTACAACGAGAGCCCCTCGCGCGTGCCGCTCACCGACTGGTACGAGACCGATTCGGCGAAGCAGCGCGGCTTTCAGAACCGTACCGTACAGGGCGGGCTCTTTATGCGCCTTTTGATCGAGAGCGGAATCTGCCGCGCGGACCGCTCCTGAGCCTGATACCGGGGTCCCCGAAGAGGTCTGTTGTTCGGGGATCCGTTTTTGTTTGCAGCAAAGCCATTGAAATCGGTTTTTTGATGTGATATAGTACAGACAGAACAAAAAACGGAGGTTGATATACATATGCGAATCATGAGCTTTAACCTGCTCTGCGGCGGCGCGGACAAACGCGACTGGCCTTACCGTACGCCCCTTGCCGTGCGCACGATCTACAACGCCGATCCCGATACCTTCGGCGTGCAGGAGGCGCACATCAACTGGATGCGGGCGCTCACCGCCTGCCTGCCCGCCTACGACTACGTGGGCGTCGGCCGTGACGACGGCGCCGAAAAGGGCGAGTTTTCCGCCGTATTCTATAAAAAAGACAAATTTGACCTGTTGGATTCCGGTTCCTTCTGGCTGAGCGAGACGCCAGAAAAGCCCGGCAAGGGCTGGGACGCCGCCTGCATCCGCATCTGCTCCTGGGCCAAGCTCAGAGAAAAGGAGAGCGGCAAGGTCTTCGTGCATCTCAACACCCACCTCGATCACGTGGGTCTGGTCGCCATGCAGAAGGGCGCGGAGCTGATCGCAAAACGCGGGCGCGAGATCAGCGGCGAATACCCGGCGTTCTTCACCGGCGACTTCAATGTAACGCCCGATTCCGCCCCCTGCAAGGCGGTGCTCGACGGCGGCTTTGCCGACTGCCGTACCGCCGCCGCCGTAACGGATACCGGTATCACCTGGCACAATCTGCAGCCCATCACGCCCGAATTCACCGGGGCCGTGATCGATTACGTCTTCGCGAGGGGCGACGTAAAGGTCGACCGCTTCGCCGTGATCCGCGATAAGATCGACGGCGAGCTGCCGTCCGACCACTATCCGGTTTACGCCGACGTGGAATTCTGAAAAAACGAAAAAGGAGTATCAGAAAAATGAAAAAAGATTTAGGCGTACTGGAAGCCGTCTATCCCATGCCCGTGCTGATGATCGCGACCTACGACGAGACCGGCAAGGTGAACGTGATGAACGCCGCCTGGGGGCAGATCTGCGACGAGGGCAAGATCATTCTTTTTGTGGGCGAGGGCAAAAAGACCTGGCTCAACATCAAGGCCGTCGGCGCGTTCACCGTATCGCTTGCCGACCGCGCCCATATGGAGGCCGCCGATTTCTTCGGCATCGCGAGCGGCAACAAGATGGACGATAAATTCGAGCGCACCGGTTATCACGCCGTGAAGAGCAAGCTGGTGAACGCGCCCATCGTGGAGGAATTCCCGCTTGTGATGGAATGCGAGCTGCTCGAATTCCTCGATACGCCGCACGTCTCGGGCATCGTCGGCCGTATCGTGAACGTAAAGGCGGAGGAGGACGTACTGGACGAAAAGGGGAAGGTCGATCCCGCAAAGCTCGACGCCCTCGCTTTCGATACCTTCCGCGCCGGGTACTACGCCACCGGCGAGCTTGCCGGTAAGGCGTGGAACGCCGGCGTGCCGCTGATGAAAAAAGAGGGATGAACCCGGCCGATCTGTCTCTGACGCGGTACGCCCGGTTTGCGGGCCTTTACGGCGCCGTTACGCATATCTGCAGGGCGGACGGCGCGTTCCGTTTCGAACGGGCCGTCGAACGCCTGCAGGCGGAAGGGTACGCCCTTCTCAGCAAAAACCGGCTGGAAGCGAACGCGTACGCTGCGCTGAAACGCCCCGGCGGGGGGCTCATGCACGTTTGGCATACGCCCTGCGACGGGGAAGTCCGTATCACCGAAGCGCCGAACGAGACCCCGCCGGCCTTTGCGCCTGCCCCCTGCGAAGGGGACGGGCCTTCGGCGTTTTACGCCTTCGAAAACGACCATACGCTCATCGACTGCGGCATGTGTCTGCTGCTGCAGCGGCCCGATCACAGCTTTTTCGTTGTGGACAGCGGCCACTACCTGCAGATGAACGACAACGACCGGCTCTACGCCTTTATGCGGGAGCGAACGCCCGCGGGCCGGAGGGTGCGGATCGCCGGCTGGCTCATCACCCACGGGCATACGGACCACGTCTGCAAGCTCATGGATTTTCTCCGCTACAATACCGGCGACGTTGTGATCGAGGGCTTTTACCATAACCTGCTGCCCCCCGATTACGGCGAGTGGGACGGCAATTATGAGGAGACTCAGATCGCCCGAAAGCTCTTAAAGCAGCTCGAAGCCTTCCCCGCGCCGGTCTTTATTCTGCATACCGGCATGCGATTCTATGTGCGGGATCTGTGCTTTGACGTGCTTTCGACGCACGAGGATCTGCACCCGGAGCCGATCGAAGACTACAACGATTCCTCCGCCGCCGTTATGGTCACGGCGCAGGGGACGCGGATCTTTATCCCGGGCGACGCCGCCGCGGCGGCGGACCGGAAGCTGACCGCCCGCTTTGATGCTTCTCTTCGATGCCACGTCGCGCAGATCGCCCACCACGGTCACACGGGGCTTTCCGCCCGCTGCTACGAAAAGCTCGGGGCGGATACCGTGATCTTTCCCGTGCCGCGCATCCAGTATGAGCAGGACCTGCCCCGGCATGAGGCCAACCGCCGCGCCGCAGCCCTCGCGCATCACGTCTTTCTCACCGGCGACGGTACGGTATCGGTCCCGCTGCCCTACGACAGAAAGACCGTTCGGCAGCTCCCCGATGAGACGACGGAGGATTTCGCGAAGATCGAACGGCTGTGGAAGTATACCTATCCGCCGGAATACCGGCATAAGATCCGGCAGGCGTTTCTGGAACACGGGGGCGATCCGGACGCGATCCAGCTGCCCGTATCCGAATTCGGCTGGATCGAGCCGAAATAATAAGGGGTGTTGATATGAAGTTGATCCTGTGCGGGGACCTTGTCCCCACGCCGGAGACCCGCGCCGCCTTTGACGCGGGGGACCTTTCTGCGCTTTTTGCCGATACGCTGCCGGTGATCGGCGGCGGCGATTTTGCCCTCGTAAACCTTGAGTGCGCGCTCACGGACCGCGACGAGCCGATCAAAAAACTGGGGGCGCTCTTAAAGGGCCTGCCGGGGGACGCCGCCGTGATCAGACGGGCGGGTTTTACCCACGCGGGGCTCTCCAACAACCATACGCTGGATCACGGCGTCGACGGGATGCGCGATACCGTGGCGGCGCTCGAAGGGGCCGGGATCAGGCCCTTCGGCTACGGCGAAAACGACCGTGACAGCCGCAAAACGCTCTATCTTGAAAAAGACGGCTTCCGCGTGGGCGTCGTAGCCGTATGCGAGCACGAATATTCCTATGCGCTGCCGGACCGCTTCGGCGCGAATCCCTTCGATCCCTTCGATACCATGGAGGATATCGCCGAGGCGAAGGCGAACGCGGACCGGGTCGTAGTGCTCTACCACGGCGGCAAGGAGCAGAGCGAGTATCCCTCGCCGCGTTTAAGACGCGCCTGTCGGGCGATGGTGCGCGCGGGGGCGGATCTGGTGCTTACGCAGCACAGCCACTGCATCGGCTGCCGCGAGACCTACCGGGGCGCCGAGATCCTCTACGGGCAGGGCAATTTCCTCTTTCTGGAGCAGACCGACGACCCCCAGTGGCATTCCGGGCTTATTGCGGAGGCCGAGCTCGGCGAGACGGTGAACGTGCGGTATATCCCCGTAGTCGTCACCGATACGGGGATCTGTCTGGCGGTAGGCGCCGAAAAAGAAGCGATCCTTTCGGCGTTGTGCGACCGAAGCGTTGTTCTGCAGGATGAAAAGGCCTGGCTTCATGAATGGGAGGAATTCTGCTATTCGATGCCCTATTACGTGGACGCGGTGAAAAACGCTTTCCGCGATATTCCGGAAGGGGATCTCTGTAACCAGGTTTTCCCGCACTACCTCGACTGCGAGGCGCACACGGACGTGTGGCATACGATCTTCCCGAGCTGGCACCGCGCCGACGCCGCGGCCTCGGCGCGTGAAAAATGAACAGGTAACAGGGTCGGAAGGCCTTCGCGTTTTGATTGTATAATGATGCGCTGATTCCCATATGAAAAAACGAGGGATCCCGGACGTGTGTTCAGGATCCCTTGTTCTTTTGATTCGATTTTATAAAAGCGCGTCTGCGCGGTATGGAATTCCGGCCGCGGTACCCTTTTGTTACCCGAGGATCACGCCGCGGATCGCGGCGAGCAGGTCGCCGTATTCCTCAAAGGCCGGGATCTCGGGATGGTCGGTGCGGATCTGTTCGGTGCTCTTGAACAGAAAGCCCGCGCGGCTGGCCTGGATCATGCCGAGGTCGTTGTAGCTGTCGCCGCTCGCGATCGTCTCAAAGCCGATGCTCTGCAGCGCCTTTACGGTGGTATATTTCGATTTTTCCACGCGCATGCGGTAGCCGGTGATCATGCCGTCCGGCGCAACCTCCAGCGTGTTGCAGAAGATGGTGGGCATGCCGAGCTTTTTCATCAGCGGGGAGGCGAACTGCTGAAAGGTGTCGCTCAGGATGATCACCTGCGAAAAGCCTCTCAGCTCGTCCAGAAATTCCTTCGCCCCGGGCATGGGGTCGATGGTATCGATCGTGGCCTGGATCTCCCTGAGGCCGAGGCCGTGTTCGCGCAGGATATCGATGCGGTAGCGCATCAGCCTGTCGTAATCGGGCTCGTCGCGGGTGGTGCGGCGCAGCTCCGGGATGCCGACCGCCTCGGCGAAGGCGATCCAGATCTCGGGCACCAGAACGCCCTCCATATCAAGACAGGTGATAAACATATCGTTCGCCATTTTTTATAGCTCCTTTTTTTGTTTTTGTTTATCATAGCACATTCGGGCGCGCCGCGCTACTGTTTTTTGATTTTTTTTCAAATGCCGCCCGCGCCGCTTGCATCGGGCGAAGGAAAATGATATAATACCCATGAAATCATTTTCGTAAGGAGGAGCAGTATGAATTATATGCGTAAAATCGCCGTGCTCATCAGCGTGCCGCTTTCGGTCGTGATGCTTGTGCTCGGCACGTCTTTTGTGAGCGGCACCCGCCAGAGGAGCATCGAGGAACAGCTCGAAAAGGATCTCGCGGAGGAATTCGTCCCCGTATTCCGCATGGCGGTGGCGAGCGACGTACACATCAACCTGAACAA
>CADBOC010000406.1 GCA_902796175.1 Oscillospiraceae bacterium
CCAACATCTACACCTTCAACTATCCGCAGAACGTGGACGCCACCCCGATGGAGCTCAGCGCCATCCCCTACGGCTTCGGCCATCAGGTGATCGTGATGCTCGTCTTCTCCTCTATGGTGTTTTATATGCGCTGGCAGCTGATGAACGCCAGAAGGCCCAACGATATCGGCTGGCTCAGAGGTCTTTTCGGCAGAGACGCCAGAAGACGGTCTGCGGACATCCAGGAGGCAGTCCCTGCCGCGCTTGAGAACGTGTTCAAGTACTGCTGTGATTTTGTGGAATTCATCTATCAGTTCTCCCAGACCGGCAAACCACAGGAGGAAGGCTTCCAGGGCGATTACAGCTCCCACTACGCCTTCTTCGATCAGACGAGCATCAACCTGATCTGGAGCATCAAAAACCGGCTGATGAGCGGCGATCCCGTGAGCGCTGATGAGATCACACGTCTGCAGAACTGCGACATGTACCGCAGGACCGGCGCGCCTCTGAAAAAGACGGCGATGTCTTGTCTGCACGATTCCCTGAGCGGCAAAAGTCTTACGGACAACGCAGACGATATCGCGGCGGCCCTGTACGCGTATCTGAACAACGCTTACGCCTGGCTGCAGGACTGCGAGACGAACTAAGGGAGGGAAGAACGTAAATGGCAATCAAACAGCTAAGGGATTTTATCGATCCCGCAAACCGGGACCCCAACGCGCCGCTTCTGTATTCCCCGAACCCGCTGCGCGACCTTACCTCCCCTGAAAGCGGACTTTCTGACGACGACGGCGTATTCGTGCCGGACGACGCCTCCTCCTCCATCTCTGACGCGCTGGGGCAGCTGCTCTATTTTACCAGGCTGCTCAACGATACGTCCTCCGTAGACCCCATCCGCAAGGCGGAGCACGAAAAGGCGGTCGCGGAGTGGCGCGGTATGCTGGCGGAGATCTTTCTCACCGGTATGATCGGCGGCAAAAACTCGATCCGCCGCGTACGCGTGGACCGTGTGACCCCGAGCAACAACTCCAGTCTTTATAACATTTATCTGGACCGCTTCTCGGTACAAAGTGAAAAAACGGGCTTCGACGCGCTGCCGAAGACCGACACCGAGGCGCAGTTCCTTTTCTATCAGAAGGATAACAAGCCCTTCGCCATGGTGGTGCCGGGCATCATCATTCTGCCCTTTGCGAACTACGACCACCGGATCTTCGCCGGCTCCAAGTGGGTGGATAAAAACACGCTTGAAAACGGTGCGCCGGTCTGGAGCAACCAGGAGATCCTCAGCTTCTTCAGCCGGCAGGGCAACAAGGATATCACGGAAAAGTTCATCGCCTACCTGCGCGAATTCGTGAACAACCCGCGTCTGCGCGGCAACGACGCCGTCGGCCCCCTGAACGCCTACATCGACGATCTGAGAAAGTTCATGGGCGAGGATTACGAATTCCCCGATTCCACCATCCCGCAGGAAGCGACGCTTGAGGAGCGCCTGAAGTTCGGCTATACCGCGCGAATCGACGCGAGACTCAGGGCTGTGTTCAACGGTGATTTCTTCGAGACCAACCTGCTCTGCTTCAAGCCCTATTACGAAGTGAACCCGGACGCCGGCGTAATGATCGAAAACCCCGGCATGGCGCAGGCGGATTCTTTTAAGAACACCTGGGACAGCTACTGCATCGATTACGGCGGAAAGCTTCTGACCCCCATTGCGCTGAACGGCTTCTGCAACGAGACGCAGCCCCTTTACGTCGTTCCGCCCGTGAACCAGGGCTTCCTCTCCGCGCTGGCGGATCCTGCGAACGGCCTGCAGTTCGTGGAGTGGCACGCGGAGCTGCTGCCCGCCTCCACAAAGCATGAGGAGATCGTGATTTCCATCCAGTTCTCCCTGCACGGGCAGATCATGGATCCCATCGTCAGGCAGTACCCCGCCTCTACCATTTTTGTGTCGAACTCCATGCCCTACATCAGCATGTGGCCGTTCGTAAAGGCGGTGGGCAAACCGGGTGAAACGGATCTGCAGGATTGGAAGGAGTATTTCGTCAGCATCCACACCCGCGATTTCAACGAATCCCGCCTCGACCGCTTCGATTTTCCGAAGGTAGAGGCCAAGCTCAACGAGATCTCGGCGGATCCCATGCGCCGCGTCGATCATCTGGACCAGATCCAGATCGATATCTTTGAGGGCCACGCGGAGGAGTTCCAGGTGAATACAAACCCCTTCGGCGAGTCCTCGGATGACGACGGCTCCTTCATCACGCTGAAAACCGAAAAATTCCCGCGCTTCCTCACCATCAAGGTGCAAATGCCGGGGCTTTCGGATCCGGTCCCCGTCGGCTGCTGGGCGATCAACGACGCGCTCGCGATCCCCCTGCGTAAGCTGAACCTTACGGGTATCCTCGGCTTCGATTTCGCGACCACGGCCACCGTGCTGGCGCTCGCGGTCGGGCAGAACCATAAACCCGGCTTTGTGCCCGGCCCCGGCAAATATCTCTACGACGTCTTCAATCCCAACTGGGAAGCGAGCAGCAAGGCGGACGATGACAACGACCGCCGCGAGACCTGGGAGATGCTGCAGACCTACTACCTCTTCGGCTGCAAGACCGACGAGTGCGGCAAGATCTATTCCTACGGTCAGCTGAACAACGCCTCCGATGAGAACGGCAAGGTAGCGAGCACCACCAACAACGTAACGGGCCGCGCGGTCCTTGTTGAGCCGAACTACATGAAGCGTTCTCTGGATGGACAATCCGGCGCCGCCTCCGATATCATCCCGCGCATCAAGTGGCCCACCGGCGCAAAGGTGGACCGGGTACACGAGGCCGCCCGCAACTTCATCCTGAACTGCCTGACCTGGGGCGTGCTCGCCGCGCGCGTCGCCGGCTGCAACACGGTGGAGATCCACTCCTCCTACGCGCTCGGCAAGAACAACGCGGAGATCACCCGCGTGCTCAACGACGTTCTCTCGAAGCTGCAGCAGATCACCGGCATGGATGACAAGCTGACAGTGAAATCCTTTACGGAGGCCGCCTCCAACGCGAAATACCTGATCGAAGGGCAGTCCTTCTCGTGGCACCAGATTCCGCTGCCGAATCCCGACAACGGCTTTATGATCACCGACATCGGCGGTGGCACCACCGATATCGCCGTCTGCCAGTTTGACGCGGGCGATACCGAAATGGCCTTCAACGACAAGGTGAAGAGCGAGATCTCGTTCCGCTACGCCGGGCGCGAGATCGTGGATATCTCCCTGCTGCGTATCAAAGAGTTCCAGAAGCTTTGGCAGGTGCAGAAGGTCGACGGCGAAGAGCATATCTCCGCAGATAAACTGAAAGAGGTATTGGACGCCTTCAATTACAACGGACCGTTCGATCCCGAGTATGTGGAGCAGGAAGGCTTTAAGCGCGCCACCGCCTTCGTCGGCTTCCTGCTCGATCAGGCGACGCTGAAGGACGCGTACAAGGGTATCCAGGCCGGCCAGCGGATGGATATCATGAAGTGCAAGTACCTGGCGCTGTGCTGGGCGCTCGGCCGCTACGTCGCGCGGCTCGGCGAGGGCGGCGTGATCTCGACGGAAATGCTCGACAACAGACATCGCTTCAAGATCTACCTCACCGGCTGCGCCGCACGCGGCATCCAGTCTTTCATCCTCAGCACGGTTCCCGACTTTCTAAACAAGTGCGGTATGATCGCTACGATGGGCTACTACAGCAACGTCCTGAAAAATAAGGACGGCACGCCCCGCCCGCTCGTGATCGACGTCAGCGTCCTTTCTCAGAACAACGCTCCGAAACAGGAGATCGTTTTCGGCCTTACGGAACTTAATGAAGAGAACAATGCCGGTCCCGGTCCCGAAGAAACACCTTGGCCCGGGGGCATTGATCTGGGAGGTATTGATGATCTGGGGGCTGATGATGAACCGGCATCGCAGCCCGAAGCGAAGTCGAGCAAACCGAGCCTCGCCCCGGTTGAGATGGATCCTGAACTGACCAAAAAGTATTATAAGATGATCGTAAAAGCGATTTGCTTCCTGCTGAATAATCCTCCCGTTTTGCCGACTTACGACGAGATGATGGGCAAACGCGGTGAAGAGATCGATGCGTTTATCGAGAACAGGGCTCATCGTGCAAAGGTTTACAATGCATCAAATATCGAAGGCCTGCCGATCGTAAACGAACTCTATGCGCTTTACACCCTTGAAAAGTATCTGGACGTCTGGTTCTCCAATGAAACGCTGAAGTAAAGGAGAATAAGTAATGAAGAAGATACTGATCGTATTTCTTTCCGTGATCCTTGTGGCGGCCGCAGTTCTTCCTGCGGCTGCTGCGGAGCGTAAGTATTCCGCCGAGGACCTGAAGAAATTCACTGAGTTGCCGATTTGTACTATTTCTTATGACGGAAACGAAGAACAGGATTTTGAACTGTATTTTGATCCTGACGGTAACAGTCTGGTTCTTAAAAGCCAAGGTGAAGTTCTTGAAGCGGATGAGGATCAATACACAATTTCGCCTATAAAAATCGAAAAAGAAACAGCATATACAATTTCGGTAGAGTCGCAAAGCGTACGTGTAAATGACAGTGCGCTGATCAAGCTCAAAGAAGGGATGCGACATTTTAATTACGACAAAACTAAATTTAACGATCCTCCTGTGCCACAATCTTCTGCGCCAGAAAATACAGGTGATACAGAAGCGAATTCCGAAGAAGTACCTGCATCTGAGAAAAGCGCTGAACCGTCAGATCCCGTTAAACAAGGTGAAGAGCCCGGTACGGAAAACCCTGAGCCTGCCGATCCGAAGGATCCGGGTAAAAGCGATGCGTCGAACGAAAAAAAGCTTGACTACAGATGGATTATCATCATTGTTGAAGCGGTTCTTATCTGTCTCTTAGTCGTTCTGTTTGTACTGGCAAAAATCAAACAGAGTAAGCTTGAGCTTACAATCGAAAGTCTCAACGCAAAGCTCAAAAAGAACACATCCGGTCCACAGACGAATGTGCAGTCTGTTACTCAGCACCATTCACCTACGCCGACCGGCGATTCTAATGCCGGAAGAAGAGGTGTTTACGGAGGCGGCGACGTCGTATTTACGCCGTCCCCTGCGCAGGGAGAAGCGCAGCCCGCAGGGAAAGGGACTGGCCCTGTCACCTTTGAGCACTTCGACCCCGAACCCGCGCCCAATCCTGTACAGCCCGTTCAGCCTCCGCAGCCCGTTGTTCCGCAGAAGACCTTTATGGAGCTGCAGAAAGAAAAGCTGCTGGCGGCCTACCGCGACGGCGTAACGCCGGACGGCGAGTACCGGTTCGCGACGATGGATGCCAAAGAGAGCCGCATGGTGGGCAAGGCTGTGATCAAGTTCGTGCAGAGCGAAAGCGCAGGGCACTTCCTTGTGTTTACGGATCCCGCGACGAAAAAGACCTATCTTGCACCGAACCCCCGCGTATATTCCGCGCGGCAGAGAAAGTTCTCGCTCCCGACCTCCGGCTTTACGCAGTGCATCGGCCTGAACGGCAACAAAGAGGACGGTCAGGTAGCGGACGTCACGCCGAGCGAGCTTACGGCCTATTCGGGCGACCGCATGACGGTATCCCGCGCCGGCTACATCCGCTGGCAGTAAGCCCCCGGGCGCGGTAAGCGTTCCGCGTCTGCAAACCGTATCGTACAGACAACAGAGGACCTTGCGTGATTCTGTTGTCTGTTTTTTTCAAAGACAAAAAGATCGAGATCAGGGGAGAACTCATGGCTGGTTTTCACAAACAAACAAACAAAACATCCGATTCATTGCATGTTCTCACGGGGCCGCACCCCCTGTCAGCGTTCATCGGTGAACTAAAAAAGTCTCTTTCCTACAAAGAGCCTCCCTTTACCGACCGCCAGGATCTGGCGGATCCCCTTGCGTATATGCTTGAATTTGCCGAGAGGCTGCAAAAGGGAGAGCCGGAGGCGGTCGGGCTTTGGCGCGTGTCGCTTGGCGAGATCTTTTTCAGCCGCCTGTTCGAGAGCGGCGCGAACGGCAAAGCGCTCGCGCCGGGCAACAGCAGGGCTGTGCCCTTTGACCGCAATGACGCGTTCCAGCGTGTGATGGCCGAGGGGCTTAAAAAACACACCGATATCTCCGGCGTTACGGGCGAACCGGAAGCCTTAACCTATTTCCGCTGCGGCGAGACGGCCTTTGCTCTCTATCTGCCCGGGCTCGTGCTGCTGCCCTTCGCGCACCTGGACCGTTCTGCGCTTACCCTCTCCCCGTTTTACAAAGAGGGCGAAACGCCGGATTCGCCGGGCGAATGGAGCGACGAGACCCTTTACGCCTTTTTCCGCGAAAAAAGCAACGCGCTGAAGGTCAGGTCGTTTGTGCAGTATCTGACCGATATCCGGCAGAATCTGCCCGAGATCTCGCCCGCGCGGCAGGCGCTGCAGGCGTTTATGGACGATCTCGGCGGCAAGGTCCCCGGCGCGAAGGCCGCCGTGCAGCCGACCCCCGGCGTGCATACGCTATGGGACGCCGTCTCGCGCGATTACGCCGAGCAGCTCAAGGGCGACTATACCGAACGGGTAAAGCGCAGCTCCGCCGCTCTTGCGAAAGAGGTCAGCCAGGCGGGGCTTGACCTCGTCTCCGCGTCGCTCTTCTGCGACCGGGTCCTCTGCTTTGCGGGCATGGACGCCATCGACGACGACGCGGCAAGGGCGCAGTACGCCGAAGCCCCGACCGCCGAGCGTCTGCACTACGAGACCGCCCGCGCCCGCTACCGGTTTGATTACGACGGCGACCGCCTGACGCCCGTCGGCATAACGGGGCTTGCGGGCGAGGCGGAGGAGCACCTCCTCTACGTGGCGCCGCCGGTATCCGAGGCGTTTTACCATGCCGTTTCCGTCGGCACCGTCACGTTCCTGAATTGGGGCGCCGAGGTCGCCGGCGGCGGCAGAAAGATCCGCGTTACCCTGCGCTTTAAGCTCTACGATATCGAGTACGAAAAACGCGCCGATTACCCGCTTGACCGCGTCATTTTTGCGCGGCATATGCCGTATATCTGCTTCTGGCCCTACGTGTCGGTCGACTGGCGCGAATTCTTCATCGCGCGTACCTCCATGCGGGACGATTCGGATCTGGAGGAGACCTACGACAGCATGGAAGCCGCCGAAGGGCTTACGATCGTAGAGGATACGGATATCGTGCTCTCTGTGCCGTCTCTGAGCGAGGCCGTGCGCCGGCAGAGGCGTTCCGGCGCGCTGCATGCGGATACCGAAGAGGATCTCAAGCAGCGGAACAGCGAGTTCCACTGCACCTCCGTCGGCCTTTTTGAAAAGCAGTTCCAGATCGTGCGCACCAACTTCTTCCCCGAGGCCGTCGTCCTTTCGCTGGAAGACGGCACGCCGCTGGGCTACTGGGCGATCGATACCGCCGGCGCCAAAAAAGGCGTCGTCAGCCAGGCGGAGACCGCCGGCACCATCGGCTTCGATTTCGCTACCACCGCTTCCGTTGTGCAGCTGCGCATCGGCGGCACGGTCGAAAACGTGAGCGGCCCCGGCGAATACCTCTACGATATCTTCAACCCCGTCTACGGCAACCCCGATAAGGCGGACCGGTGGGAGGAGATCCACGACTATACCATGATCGGCAGCGCCGCCGACAAGCAGGCCAAGATCTATTCCTACGGGCAGGTAAACTCGGCGGAGCGCGATTCCGACGATATGGTCGAGACCCGCAACTTTGTTACGGGCCGTTCCGTGATCGTCTCGCCCGGCTATCTGATCTACGCGCTGAGCGAGCAGGCAAAGCTTGACGACGCCACCGACATCTTTTCGAACCTCAAATGGCCCGAGGATACCCGTGCGAAAAAAC
>CADBOC010000407.1 GCA_902796175.1 Oscillospiraceae bacterium
GGCAAGCTCGACAGCCCCGATGAGGATCCGCGGAGCGCGGCGCTCAGAGAGCTCAAAGAAGAGACCGGCGCCGACGCGGACAGGCTCATCGATCTCGGCGTATTCTACCCGACCTGCGCCTATACCAACGAGCGCATCTTTATGTACCTGGCGACGAATGTGCGCCCCGGCGTTCAGCACCTTGACGAGGATGAATTCCTCCGCTACAGGACCGTTGGGCTTGAAGCGTTCGTGGAACAGATCCTGGCCGGCGAGGTGCCGGACGGAAAAACGCAGACCGCGGTCCTCAAGGCCTGGCATTATCTGAAAAAACAGGGGAACAGCGGCGAAGTTCAAGCGTAATTTAAGACGCGTCTGCGACAATACCCACATAGGACGACGGAAAGGAAATGCGCGGCGCTTCACAGCCGCGCGCGGTGGAACCGATATGCAGATTCTGGTCGTGGAAGACGAAAAGAGGCTTGCCGAAGCGCTGCAGCAGATCCTGCAGGAAAAAAAGTATATGGTAGACGTCGCGTACGACGGCCGGGACGGGTTCGACATGGCTGTCAGCGGGATCTATGACGTGATCATTCTTGACGTGATGCTGCCGCTGATGAACGGGCTGCAGGTCGCGCAGAAGCTGCGCAAAGAGAAGATCGACACCCCGATCCTGATGCTGACCGCGAAGGATCAGATCGCGGATAAGGTCGCGGGGCTCGATTCGGGCGCCGACGACTATATGACGAAACCGTTCGCCCCCGAGGAGCTTTTTGCGCGCGTGCGCGCGCTTACGCGCAGACAGGGCGAGGTGGTGCTCGACGAGATGCAGTTCCATGATATGAAGCTCAATCTCGCGAACTGCGATCTGAGCTGCGGCGACAGATCCGTACATCTGAACTACAAGGAATTTGAGATCATGAAGATCCTGCTGCAGAATCCGCAGAACGTTACGACCAAGGAGGATCTGATCGTAAAGGTCTGGGGCTACGATTCCAACGCCGTCGACAACAACGTGGAAGTGTATATCTCGTTTCTCCGCAAGAAGATCGAGTTTATCGGCGCCGCGGTGGAGATCGTATCGCTGCGCAAGATCGGCTACCGGTTAGAGGAAAAAAAGAATGCTTAAAAAGCTGCGTCGGCGCTTTACGGGCCTTTCCATGCTGCTGGTCAGCGTGGTCATGATCGCGTTTTATATCTTTACGATGGCGATCCTGTTTTTTCTGCTCACCGACGGGGTGCAGTCAACGCTCGAAAACTATGCGTCCGAATCGTATTTTCTGAAATACTTCGAGCTTGGCGGTCAGGATTCAGGGAATCAGGCAAGCGCGATCGATTCCTCGAACGTCTGCGTCGTTTCCGTGAACGACGCGGGCGTTATCACATATCTTGACGTCGGTCACGCGTATATGCAAAAGCCCGTGCTCAACGCCGCCGTAAGCTATGTTCTGGGCGAAAGCACGGATTTCGGGCTGATCTTCCGGTACAATCTGATCTATTATAAAAACGTGACCGCCTTCGGCTGCCGCATTGCTTTTGCGGACGCCAGCAATTATTTTTCTTATCTGAAAAGCATCCTTACATACGACTCCATCCTCTTTCTTCTGGCGCTGATCATCCTGTTTCTTATCACAAAAAAACTATCGTCCATTTTTGTAAAGCCGGTGGAACGCGCGTGGGAACAGCAGCAGAACTTTATCGCGGACGCGTCGCATGAGCTGAAAACGCCTTTAACGGTGATCCTCGCAAATTACAACATTCTCAACGCCCACCGCTCCAATACGATCGAAGAGCAGTTCAAATGGATCGAGAGCACGGGGGAAGAGGCGACGCATATGAAAGACCTTGTCGATAAAATGCTCATGCTCGCGAAGGCGGATAATCAAAAGCAGCAGCTGACGCTCAGCGAGCTCGATCTCTCGGAAATGGTCACAAAGCTCTGTCTGCAGTTTGAACCGGTCGCCTTTGAGAAGGGCGTAACGCTGCAGACGACGGTGGAACCGGGGATCAGAATGATCGGCGACTCCACAGCCCTCAGCCAGATCGTGCACATTCTGATCGATAACGCGGTCAAATACGCGGGGATGGGCGGTTCGGCGGAGGTTTTTCTTGATAAGAAACAAAACGTCATCCGTCTGAGCGCGCGCAACTCCGGCGCGCCGATCGATCCGCAGGATCTTCCGCATATTTTCGAGCGCTTCTACCGTTCCGATAAGGCAAGAACGGCAGGCGGCGGATACGGTCTGGGGCTGGCGATCTGCAAAACGCTCGTGGAACAGCAAAAAGGGGAGATCGCGGTCGCAAGCTCAGAGGAAACGGGAACGGAGTTTACCGTAAGATTCAAACGTCCGAAAAAAGAACGCTTTGTATGAGCCGCGGCCCGAATGAAAAAGGATCGGAACAGACGACCCGAGAGGCGTCTGCCGATCCTTTTTATCATTGACTCAGATTCCGGAATGCATCATTTGCGAAAAACGCCGAAAAAACGACGTTTATGCGCTGTAAAAGCTCAGCCCGTTGCGCTGAAGCGCCTCAAAAAAGAGCTCCTTCAGGTAATCCGCCACAATATCGCCTATGTGGAGCATGGAGATATCGGCAGGGGCGATGCGCATGCAAAGCCGCTGCGCCGCCTGATAAACCGTTGAGATATACGGGAATTCGGCAGTACTGCCGGCATTGTCTGTCACTCTGAGGCCGTAGTACACAACTCCAAAGCAGTCGGTTCGGATTACAGAGACATCCGTCTTTTGATCCATTTTTTTTCAACTCTTTCTCTCTGTATTATTTTGTTTTCGAAAACAACCATATATTACCCCGAAACACAGGCATTGTCAATAGGAAATACGCATTTTTTCAAAAAAATGTGACCGTGAGTCACATTTTTTTGATCGGATCCTTTTTTCTGCGCGGACGTACCGAAGCGAGTCCGCGCTGTAACCATCCGCGAGATCCGTCAAAAAGATGAATTCAAGGTTGAAAAAGAAAAAGAAAAGCAATATAATATATCTATCAAAAGATGGGAGGTCTGTTTTGAATAAGTTACGTTCCTTATTGTGTTTCACCCTGACATTCGCGCTGATCCTCTTCTGCGTTTCGGCCTGCGCAAAAGAAGAGACCGAAACGACCGCGCCCGTTACGGATCCGCCGCTCACCAGCCCGAACGGGGACCCGATCCCCGTGTATTCGGACGTATCTCTCTCAAAACTGGATCCGTCGCTTTTCACGCTTCTGGATAACGGCAGATACGTCTACGCAGACAGCTCTGTTCACACCTCCGCCGGGATCGACGTATCCACGTTTCAGGGGGACGTCGACTGGGCGGCGGTCAAAGCGGACGGAATCGATTTTGTGATGCTGCGCGTCGGGTACCGCGGTTACGGCGCGGAGGGAAAACTCGGCGAAGACGAACGCTTTCAGGCAAACTACGCGGCGGCCGCCGCGGCAGGCCTGAAGATCGGCGTATACTTTTTCTCGCAGGCCGTTACGCCGGCGGAAGCGAAAGAGGAAGCGGAATTCGTTCTTCAGCGCATAAAGGGGCTGAAGCTCGATTATCCGATCGCCTACGACTGGGAGGCAATCGATTATGATCAGGCGCGCACAGACGGCATGTCTTCCGCAGAGATCAGCGCCTGCGCCGCCGCCTTCTGCGACAGGATCGCGAAAGAGAGATATGACGTTCTGATCTATTTCAACCGCGAGCTCGGCTACTTCAATTACGATCTTTCCATCGTAAAGGATTATCACTTCTGGCTTGCGGAGTATCTCGAAAAGCCTTCGTTCGTCTACGACTACAAAATGTGGCAGTATACAAGAAACGGCAAAGTGGCGGGGATCGAAGGAAACGTGGATCTGAATATCTGTGTGTATCAGTACGGCGGCAGCGCTGATGCGCGCGCGTACACCCGGAAAGGAGAATAACAGAATGGGTAAAGACGAAAGCATCCTTGCATTGACCGAGCGGTTCGGGGACTGGTGGAATCACGGGTTTGACGCCCCGCGGATGACAGACAGCCTCTACCCGTACGACCGCATGTTTTCCCCCATCCGCGTGAACCGTCTGCGGCTGAAGAACCGTTTGATCATGGCGCCGATGGGCAACATCAGCATGTGCGATGAGACGGGCAGGCCGAACGTGAAAATGCTGCGGTATTTTGCCGAGCGTGCGAAGGGCGGCGTGGGACTCATCACGACCGGATTGGTGCCGGTCTCTTATCACATCGACAAGTCTCTGATCGAGAACGGCGAGCTCACTTATTTTCCGCGGATCGACCGTTCCCGTACCGTGTTCGCCGGCTGGCGCGATCTCTCCGCCATGTGCCACGCGCACGGCAGCGCGATCTTTCTGCAGCTGACGCCGGGGCTCGGCCGGGTAGGCAACCCGCAGTGCCTTACGAACCGGTTCGAATTCCCACGCAGCGCCTCCTTCAACCCGAACTGGTATATGAAGGACGTTCCCTGCATGCGGCTCTCGGATCTCTCGCTTACGAAGATCATCCGCCGCATCGGGCAGGGCGCGGCGGACGCGAAGGCGTGCAACATCGACGGCGTTTATCTGCACGGGCATGAGGGCTATCTGCTTGAACAGGTGACGAACCCCGCCTTCAACCGCCGCAGGATCGGGAAATACGCCGATTATGAGACCTTCGGGCTGGAGATGGTGCGCGAGATCCGCCGCCGGGTCGGGCCGGATTACCCGATCATGTACCGGATCGACCTTTCTCTCGCGCTCGAGGAGACCTACGGGGATAAGATGGATACCGTTTCTCCGCTCAGACGCTTCAAAGGCGGCAGAACGATCGGGCAGACGCTGACCTATATGGAGCATCTGGTCGAGGCGGGCGTAGATATGTTCGATGTGGATATGGGCTGCTACGACAACTGGTGGCTGCCGCATCCGCCGGCGTCGATGCCCTCCGGCTGTTATCTCTCTCTGTCTGAGCTTGCGAAACGGCATTTTGAAGAGAACCGTATCCTGTCAAACAAGGGTCTGCCCGTCCCGGTGGCGGCCGTCGGCAAGCTCGGCTACCCGGATCTTGCGGAAGGCGCGCTGCGCGGCGAAAAATGCGATCTTATCATGCTCGGCAGACCGCTGCTGGCAGATCCGGATTGGTGCGCGAAGGCCTTTGCCGGCAGGGTTTCTGAGATCCGCCCCTGCATCGGCTGCCAGGAGGCGTGCCTCAACGAGTTTGTCGAGGGCGGTCATCCGCAGTGCGCGGTCAACCCGAGAACGGCGTTTGAGGATGAGTTCCCGCAGGAGATCCCGCCCGCCGAGACCGCGAAACGCGTCGCCGTGATCGGCGGCGGCCCCGCCGGCATTACGGCGGCCGAGGCGCTCGTCAAACGCGGCCATGCAGTTACGCTCTATGAAAAAGAGGAGGAGCTCGGCGGCAGCCTGATCCCGGGCAGCCGCGCGGCGATCAAATATGAGTTCGCAAACTACCTGACGTACCTGCGAAACGTGGCGGCGAACCTTTGCTCTGCCGGCCGGCTTACCGTGCATACGGGCGCCGCGGTCAGCGCAGGCATGCTCAAAGAAGCGGGCTTTGACGCGATCCTGATCGCGTGCGGCACGCGGCAGAACCGTCCGCCGGTCGAGGGGATCGAGGGCAAAAACGTCTATTTCGCGATCGACGTGCTGAACGCCCCCGGCCTGCTCGAAGGGGCGAAGGACGTGGTGGTGATCGGCGGCGGCGTCGTCGGCGCTGAGACGGCGTATTTCCTCCGCTATGAGCACGATAAGCGCGTTAAGGTCGTGGAGATGGATCGCTATATCATGAACCATACCTGCACGGCGAACCGCGGTCATCTCATCCACTATCTCGAAAAAGCGGGCGTTGAACTGCTCAACTGCACAAAGCTCGCGAAAGTCGGAGACGGGTATGTGGAGGTGGTGCAGAACCTCGACAAAAACGTGCCCGATCCCTATGTGACGTGGTCGCCGATCCTGCCCGAGAACGTGGAAAATCCGCTCGACGCGCTTCATAAGTTGCGTGAGCGCCCCATGCGCCGGGCGCTGAAGGCGGACGCCGTCGTGCTTGCGGCGGGTGTTTCGAGCAACGACGGCCTGTATTACGACTGCCTTTCGGAGCATGCCGCGCCCGAGGTCTATAACGTGGGCGATTCCTTCAGAAGCGGCCGCGTGTTCGAGGCGGTCAGAAGCGCCTACAGAAAAGCGCTCAGCATCTGAATTCTGAGACAGAAGGAAAGGAAGCGAAAAATCGATGCCGCAATATAATATGCGACTGACCCCGGAGCAGACGGCGATCCTGGAGGGCGCAAAGGGCGAAACGATGGCGAAGATCATGAAAACGCTCGTCATGTACGGCGAGACCTTCGGCGCGACGCATCTGGAACCCGTCACCGGAAGCATGGGCCATCTTGTCACCAGCTTCGGGCTCGGCGTCATGAAGCCTGTTTACGAGCTGATGGATACGCTCATCAAAGAGGGCTGCGTCTCCTCTCAGCAGTTTACCGTAGATCCGAAACCGATCGATCCGAAGGTGCCCGCCGGGCCGATCGAAAAACTGATCTTTAAGAAGTTCATGTATTCGGCGCAGCGTTCGTATGACGACCAGCTCGCGAAGCTCGGCCTGCTGAGCGACGCCGCCTATACCTGCGCGTGTTATTTTGACGAGGTGGGCAACACGCCCAGACAGGGAGACGTTCTCTCATGGGCCGAATCGAGCGCGGTGGTATACGCGAATTCGGTGCTGGGCGCGCGGTGCAACCGCAATTCCGGGATCATCGATCTGTTCGGTTCGATCGCGGGCGTCGTACCGTGCTTCGGCCTGCTGACGGATGAGGGCAGAAAAGCGTCCTGGGTCGTAGAGGTGCGCACGACCAAAAAACCGGAGGCGCAGATCCTCGGTTCCGCGATCGGCATGCGCGTTATGGAGGACGTGCCTTATATCAGGGGGCTCGA
The DNA here is from genome assembly GCA_902796175.1 of Oscillospiraceae bacterium. GTDB lineage: Bacteria > Bacillota > Clostridia > Oscillospirales > Acutalibacteraceae > RUG806. The sequence goes on from CADBOC010000407.1 coordinate 6,902, forward strand.
CCGCTGGCTCGGCGGCGAGCTGAACGACGACGTCCGCGCGTACCTCAAGGATTTCGGCGCCGCCACAGCCTCCAACGGCGCGGTTGGCCTCTACCATATCGAGAACCTGACGCCCGAAGCCCGCGAGAAGGGCGACGACCTCATCCGTGAGGACGCTCAGGTCTACGTGATAGACGACGCCGAGCTGCAGCGCATAAAGGCCGCCTATCCCGTGATCTGGAAGAACCCGGACGCGAAGCCCAGGCTCTGCTTTGTCGGCTGCCCGCACCTGTCGTACGCGCAGCTCACGGAGTGGACGATGGCCGTATACAACAGCCTGCGCGCCATGGGAAAGACCAGAGTCGCGATCCCGACCGTTTTCACCGCGCCGCCCGCCGTCATAGAACGCTTCAACGCGTCGGAATACGCCGAAAAGCTGAAAGCGACCGGCGTGATCCTGAGCTATATCTGTCCGCTTATGTATATGAACAATCCGCTCTGCGGCAAAAAGCCGGTCGTAACGAATTCCAACAAGCTGCGCACCTATACGTCCGCCAGATACTGCACAGATGAGGAGATCCTCTCCTTGATCGTAAAGGGGGTAAACTGAGATGAAGGTTTTTCACGGCAGAGTCGTTGTACCCGGAGAAGCGCGCGCGACGGCCCTCGTTTCACACGGCGGCTTCAATACGCTCGCGAGCTTTCAGCACAGTCTGATGTTCGGAGATAAAACCGCGAAATGCGGAGACCAGAACAATCCGGACCTGTACAACCGCCCGATGGCGGGAACGGCGCTGTGCATGCCGCAGACGATCGGCTCGACCACAGGCGGCATGGTGCTTTACTGCGCCTCCGCCATGGGCAGAAGCCCCGCCTGTCTGCTGTTTTCGAAGCCCATCGATTCGCTTGCCGCTGCCGGGGCGATCTTATCCGACGTTTGGACGGATCATCCGATGCCGACGGTAGACAGTCTGGGCGACGCGTTTCTGGAAGCCGTTCAAACCGGCGATCAGATCGAGGTCGCCTCAGACGGGACCGTTACGGTGCTGTAACGAAAGGAAGAAACATGAAAAAAGAACTCAGAGAGAATTACAGCGGCATCTATTCGCTGATGCTCACCCCCTTCGCCGCGGATCTCAGCGTGGATTACGATACCTACATCCGCTATACCGAGTATCAGGCTTCGCAGGGGGTGGAGCACCTCTTCGCGGTGTGCGGCTCTTCCGAGATGGCAAATCTTTCTCTGGAGGAGCGCCTGAAGCTGGCGAAGCTGACCGTTGCACACAAGGGCGATACAACGGTCGTCGCCACGGCGAACATGGAGCATGGCCTCGCAAAACAGATCGAGGAGATACAGAAAATGACCGAGACCGGCGTGGACGGCGTTGTGCTCACCACAAGGGGAATGGGCGACAGACCGGAGGAACTGGTCGAATACGTCGGCACGCTCTGCCGCTATACGGATCTGCCTGTGTTTATGTATGAATTTCCCGGTCTGCGCCCCCATCTGATCGACGGCGATACCTATGGCAGGCTTGTTCGGGAATGCGGGATCTGCGGCATCAAGGATACGACCAGTACCTATGAAGGCATTCGGGACAAGATCGCGCAAAAGGGCGATTCCTGCGTTATTCAGGCCAATATGCCGTTTCTGCTCGACGCGTTCCGAATGGGAGCCCGCGGCGTAATGGCGACGCCTACCTCCTGCGGCGGCGCTTTCTTCGCGCGTTTTTATGACGCGTTTTGCTCGGGCGACTCAGCGCTGGCCGAAAAGCGCTTTGATGAGATCACCCTTCTCGACTGCGCGATCGACAGCGGCTTCAACGTGTCGGCCAAGTACCTTGTGCAGCTGCAGGGGATCTCAGGCATGGAACCCCGCAACAGGGGAGGGCAGACGCTCTCTTCGGCCCGCATGCGTTCTCTTCGTTCCTTCCACCACTGGTGCGTGGAAAACGGGCTTATGTCCTGAGGTCAAAGCGTTTGCGCAGGCGTTTTAAGCCGCGCGTTTCCAGTCTGCTTACATAAGAGCGGGATATGCCGTAGATCCCGGCTATCTCGCTCTGTGTTTTCGGACGGCCTCCGTTCAATCCGTAGCGCAGGATCAGGATCTGTTTGACCCTGTCGTTTTCCATCTCGGATAAATAAAGACGGAGCTTTTCCTTGTTCGCCTTCAGCGCCACTGTTTCAAGCGTGTCGTCGTCCGCGGCTACGATATCCATCAGGGTAAGCGGATTTCCCTCGCCGTCTGTTTCGATCGGCTCATCCAGCGATACGTCAAGCTTTGTTTTTCGTTTCGCGCGGAAGTACATCAGGATCTCGTTTTCGATGCATCTTGCCGCGTAAGTCGCAAGCTTTACGCCTTTTTCCGGGGTATATGTGTTTACCGCTTTGATCAGGCCTACCGTTCCGATCGAGATCAGTTCGTCGCTCTCTTCGTTTGAAGCGTAATACTTTTTGGCGAGATGCGCAACGAGCCTCAGGTTGTGTTCGATCAGGGCCTCTTTTGCTTTTTTATCCCCGGCCAGCATGGCTTCGATCGCCTCCTTCTCGGCCTGCGCCGGCATCGGCTCGGGAAACAGCGAGGCGTTATCCAGCTGCAGAAACAGGACCATAAGCTTTTGAAAGAACGAAATCAGCATTGACATCAACCTCAAATTGTTTTATTATTATTCTATGCCGCAGAGAAAAAAAAGTGTTTGTACGGCAGAGAAACGGAGAAACGGATCTATGACCTGTATTTCAGGCGGCGCTTCTTTTTCGCCGCAGCCTGTCGTGTGCGCGGCGGGAGAACAGTATGTGATATGCGTCCCTACCTCTGTTCCGGCGCTCCTTCGCGTAGACGTGGGCGGGGAAGCGTTTTTCTGCGACGACAACGGCGTTCGGGTCACCCATGCGCTGATGCAGCATTTTACGGTGCCCATGCGCCTTCTCGATGAAGCCGGCGCGTATACCGTCAGTTTTGCGCGGGCGGGCAAAAGGGAACCTTATCACCCGCAGCACGGGGAAGAACGCCGTGTCCGCTTTGCTTTCCGCCCCGTGCCCGGGACCCGGCCGGTGCGCGTCGCTCTGCTCTCGGACGTACACGGGCGGGGGGAGGAGGCGGTCTTGGCCGCCCGCTTTTTTGACGGCGCGCCGGATCTGCTGATCCTTGGCGGCGATATCTCCTCCAGCAGCATGAACGAGCGCGACGTTATGCTCCCGTTTTCGATCGCGTTTTCCCTGACAAAGGGCGAAACGCCCGTGATCCTCTGCAGGGGCAACCACGATCTGCGCGGGACGCTCGCGCCGCGTCTGAGCGAGCTGTATCCGACCGACGAAGGCAGGATGTATTATACCGTCCGTTTTGCCGGCTTCGACGTGCTTGTTCTGGATTGCGGCGAAGACAAGAACGACGGACACAGCGAGTACGGGGGCACCGCCGCGTTTCATCCCTACCGGCTGCGGCAGACCGCGTTTCTGCGCGCACTTGCCGAAGACCGGTCGCTTGCTTCGGACGGAAAAACGCATATCGTACTCTCTCACATCCCGTTCCCGCATCTGGACGGCGATAAGCAGTTCGCGATCGAAGCGGACGTATACCGGGAGTGGTGCGCCTGCATCAACCGCTTTTTCGCGCCGCAGCTGGCGCTTTTCGGGCACGTGCATCACAGCGCCGTCTACGAAAGGGGAGATCCGTACAACACCTTTGATCTTCACTGCCCGATCGTTGTCGGCGGCGTACCCGCGGAGAAAAACTACACCGGCGTTTTTATCACGCTCCGGCAGGGGGGCGCCGAGATCTGCTTCTCCGACGCGAATCAGAAAAATCAAGGCACGCATACGGTTGCCTTTTGACAAAGGAGCGTTGTTCCCATGAAAAAAATTCTCAGCATCTTCCTTTCCGCGCTTCTGCTTCTATCGCTCTCCGCGCCCCCCGCTCTGGCCGCGGAGGCGGCCGCATCCTACCCCACGGTCATCGTCGCGGGGTATTCCGCCTCTGATCTGTACCTGACCACCCAGGAGGGAAGAAAGAAGATCTGGGGCGTCGATACGCAGGAGCTGCTCTCGCGAGTCCTCTCAAACATAGCCGGCATCGGCAGGGGACTGGGCGCGCTCGCGTTCGGGCATCCCGAGTATATCAGCGACCTTGTGGGGCAGGCCATGGTGGATATGTACGGCGTTATGGCCTATACGCCGAACGGCGAAAGCGTAAACGATATCCACCCTTACTCCGAAAACGCTGCGGACACGCAGTTCTCGTATCTTTACAGGGAGCTTGGCGGCGAACACGCCCATGAGCCCGAGATCATGCGGACGGTCGCCGAGCTTTACGGGGAGAACGGCTACGATCAGATCTTCGCGTTCCAAACGGATTTTCGCCAGAACATCATCGATATCGCCGCCGATCTCGACCGCTATATCGACAACGTGCGCGCCTATACGGGCAAGGATAAGGTCAATCTTTTCGCGGTCAGCCACGGGGGCGAGATCACTTCCGTCTATCTGCATCTTTACGGAGCCGAAAAAAAGGCCGTGAACAACGCCGTGCTGACGGTACCCGCCATCGGCGGCGCCGCGCTCGCTTACGACGTGATGAGCGAGAACGTTGTGTTCGATGAAGAGACGCTGTTCTACTTCATAGAAAACGGCACGATGCTCGAAACGGATATCGACTGGCTCGTCCGCGCGAATCAGTTCGGCATACTGGACGACGTGTGCAATCTGCTGGTCCATAACTATGTAAAGCAGATCCTGGGCTACTGGGGCAGCATGTGGGATTTTATCCCCGGCCCGTATTACGATCAGCTCAAAGAGACGTATCTGGATCGGTTTGAGAGCAGCGAGCTGATCCGCAAGAGCGATATCTATCATTATGAGATCCTTCCGACCATGACCGAAAAGCTCAACGCCTGCCGGGAGGCCGGGATCAACGTCTATATCATCGCGGGCTCCGATATCCCGAGCGTGACCGGCCTGCAGGAGAGCTCCGACGCGATCATCACCGTGAATTCATCCACAGGCGCGTACACCGCTCCCTACGGGCAGCGTTTTGCGGACGGGTACCGACCCAGGAACACCGTATGCGCCGATCCCGCCCACAACCATCTGTCTCCCGCCATGACGGTAGACGCCACCTGCGCTTACCTGCCTGAAACGACCTGGTTCGTAAACGGACTCTTTCACGGCATGACCTGGCACGATCCGTACGCCAAAGCGCTGGCGAGCATGCTCCTGTTTTCGGATGAACCGACAGACGTGCGCACCTATGAAGCGTATCCCCAGTTCAAATTCGCCGAAAACCGCTCTTATTCCGTGCTGGCCGCCTTTGACCGTTCGCCGGAGGGCTATGTCAGCGGCTCTGACGGCGCGATCGTGATCCGGAATCTTTCCGACCGGTATCCGATGCGCGTGCTTTCGGTGCAGTTTGAGGGCTGCTCTCTTACCTGCGACGCGCCCCGCGATCGATACATCGCCCCGGGGAAGAGCGTGAAGGTACCGATCGGCGGCGTTCTGCCTGAGACCTCGCTGACCACGGTCGATCTTACGGTAACGTATATGCTTGTCGGCAGCGTGACGCCGGCCGGAAGTAAAACGTATACCTTTACAGTGATGAACGGAGAGCCGCAGGCCTATAACGCGGCCGAGCCCTTCACCGCCGCAAGGCACGTAGGCGCGTTCGAATCGCGGTTATCTGACCCTGCCTTGTCGCTTCTCAAAAAAACAGGTCTGTTCGATCTGTTTTCGCTCCTTTTCAATATGCTCGTCGGCATGCTCCGCTCGTTCCGTACGCTCAGCTGCTGAGGCATGAGACCCATATCGGATGATCCGGGGAGGCAGATACCGTGCGTGAGAGCCTGAAAGCCGCGCTTGGCGGCATGATCGCGGCGTTGAGCGTTGTTGTTATGCTCATCACGTATCTGTCTCCTTTTCTTGTATATACCGCGCCGCCGTTCGCCGGCGTTCTTCTGATCGTGATTTTGGAAGAGATTGACGGCAAATGGGCGTTCGGCGTTTATACCGCGATCAGTCTGTTATCACTGTTTCTGATCGCGGACAAGGAGGCCGCCGTTTTCTACGCCGTGTTTTTCGGTTATTATCCGATCCTGCGGCATGCGCTCAGCGCCAGGATCCGGAAAAACGGAGCCGTTCTGGCGATTGGCTGCGCCGTGTTCAATCTGTCGCTCATGCTGGCCGTCGGCGTCTGCTCTTTTGTTTTTCACGTTGATTACAGTGAGTTTGCCGAATACGGCAGGATCTTCGCCGTATGCTTTGTTCTGCTGATGAACGTCTGTTATCTCTTTTACGATCTGCTTCTGCGCAGGCTCTGTCAGCTTTACAGGATCCGTTTTCAGCCATTGATCCGAAGGATGTTCCGATAAAACTGCTTATTTCGATCGGCTCAGCATATGCATGAGAGGGGAGCCGCCCCTTCGCGGCGCCCCGAAACCGGTTTATAACAGGGGGATGCGTATCATGAAGCCGATCGCTGTCGTTCTTATTCTTGCGTTCGCCGCCGCAGTCTGTTTGTTTACGGCGCCTGTCCCGTTCGCCTCCGAACGGTCTGAGACAGGGCAGAGCCGCTTTTTTCGCCATGTGCTTGTGATCGATCCGGGGCACGGCGGGGAAGACGGGGGAGCCGTCGCGCCTGACGGCACGCTTGAAAAAGACCTGAATCTTGCTTACGCCGCCCGTATTGCGCTTTTATGCCGCTGGTTCGGCGTACCGTTTGTCGAAACGCGGAACACCGACGCGGCGCTTTCCGATCCCTCCCTGAAAACGGTGCGGGCAAGAAAAACGGACGATCTGATGAAACGGTACCGGCTCGTCAACGAAACGGAGAACGCATTGCTGCTCAGCGTCCATCAGAATCTCTACCCGGCGGGCAAGGCAAGCGGCACGCAGATATTTTACGCCGGCGGCGTGCCCGCGTCTGAGGAGGCGGCCGAGGCGATCCGGGCTGCCGTGGTATCGATGCTGCAGCCGGAAAACAGCCGGGCCTGCAAGGCCTCCGGCAGCAGTATCTATCTGCTTTATAAAGCCAGGCGCCCTTCGGTGCTGGTGGAATGCGGTTTTTTATCCGACCCGCAGGAGCTGAACAAACTCAAAACTGCCGATTATCAGGCGGCCCTGTCCTACGCGGTCTTTCGGGGCGTATTTGATCATATAAAACATCAAACAGAAGAAAGGGGACCGGCCGGCTGACCGCGGCGCGCCGGATCGATGCTATGGCGCAAAAAAACAGATCCGTTTACGTATGCTCAGAATGCGGCTTTGTTACCCCGAAATGGAACGGCAGATGTCCCGAATGCGGCGCATGGAACACCATGACGGAGGAAGCGCCCGCAGCCGTCTCCGCCGTCGGGCAGCCTGCCGCCTTACAGCGCGCCGGTTCTCTGAACGCGCAGAAGCTCTCTGAGATCACGCAGGAGGAAACGCACCGGTTCGACACCGGCACGGGGGAGCTCAACCGCGTGCTCGGCGGCGGCCTTGTAAAGGGTTCGCTGGTCCTGCTTTCGGGCGACCCCGGCATCGGCAAATCCACGCTCCTGCTGCAGACGACCGGCACGCTCGGCGCTGACAAGACCGTGTTATACGTTTCGGGAGAAGAGAGTCCGCATCAGATCAAGCTGCGCGCAAAGCGGCTGAACGTCGCCTGCGAGCATCTTTATATCCTCTGCAATACGGACGCCGAAGCCGTTTGCGAATACATACAGACAAACAAGCCGGACGTTGTGATCGTCGATTCCGTTCAGACGATGGGCATACAGTCGCTGAATTCGCTGCCGGGCAGCGTAGCGCAGGTGCGCGAATGCGCGAATCTCTTTATGCGGATCTCAAAAAGCCTGAACGTTCCCGTGATTCTCGTAGGGCATGTGAACAAGGACGGCAACATCGCGGGGCCGAAGGTGCTTGAGCATATCGTGGACTGCGTTTTGTATTTTGAGGGTGAAAAGAATCTGTCGTACAGGATCCTGCGCGCCGTAAAAAACCGATTCGGGTCCACCAACGAGATCGGCGTGTTCGAAATGCGCGATACAGGCCTGGCCGAGGTGCCGAATCCCTCCAAGGCGCTGATCGCGGGCAAGCCTGTGAACGTATCCGGTTCGTGCGTCGCTTGTGTGATGGAGGGCTCAAGACCCATTCTCGCGGAGGTGCAGGGGCTTGTCTGCCAATCCGCGTTCGGCAACCCGCGGCGCAACGCGACCGGGTTTGATTATAACCGCCTTGCGATGCTGATTGCGGTGCTGGAAAAGCGCGCCGGGTATTTTATGGGAAACTGCGACATTTATGTCAACGTCGCGGGCGGTTTGAAGATCGATGAGCCGGCCTCCGATCTGCCGATCGCGCTGTCGCTGATCTCAAGCCTGAAGGATCAGATCCTTCGGGAAGACGCCATCGCGTTCGGCGAGATCGGTCTTGCCGGGGAGATCCGCGCCGTCAGCCACGCCGAAACGCGCGTGCGCGAAGCCATCCGCATGGGAATGAAAAAATGCGTTTTGTCTGATCACAACCTGAAGGAGCTGTCCGGCGCGTTCCGGGACAAGATCGAGCTCGTCGGCGCGCGCAACATTCGAAAAGCCTTCGATGAGATGTGCAGATCCTGACGGACGTACCGATACCCACAAATAAAAGGAGGAGCAGTCAAATGAAAAAGGCAACCAACAACGAAGCGGTATTCAGGGCCAACATTGTGCTGATCGTTTTAAGCGTTTCGGTGGTGCTGATGATACGCAGATATACGAAATAAGGGAAGTCCTGAAAGACGGCAAGAATTATACAAAATAAATATTTTGTATAATTCAGGGGAGACAAAAACAGGTTTATGAACAAAGATTACTATCGCGCAAGCCCCGAACGCGTCAGGCGGTTCCTGACGTACCAATCGACCATCAAAAACAGATCCGAACAGACGATCGACGAATACTGTCTCGATCTGCGCCTGTTCTTTAAATTTCTGTGCTGCGCGTACAACGGTCTCGATTATGAGAACAAAGAGATCTTTGACGCGCAGGATATCACGGCCGTTGACGACGCGTTCATACGCGGCGTCACGCTGGAGGACGCGTATCAGTTCCTGTCGTATTGCAAAAGCGACCGCGGCAACCGGGAAAAAGCGCGCGCAAGAAAGGTATCCTGCATACGCGCCTTTTTCAAGTACCTGAAAATGAATAACGTGATCGACGAGGATCCCATGGTGAACCTGGATTCTCCGAAGCTGAAAAAAAGTCTGCCGAAGTACCTTACGGTCGAGCAGGCGCAAAAGCTTCTGCAGAGCGTTGACGGGCCGAATAAGGAACGCGACCGCTGTATCCTTACGCTTTTCCTGAATTGCGGCATGCGGCTTTCGGAGCTCGTTTCGCTGGATTACAACAAGATCCGGATCACTGACGACGCCGCTACCGTCGTGATCACCGGCAAGGGCAACAAGGAGCGCACCGTGTATCTGAACCGCGCCTGCGTCGCCTCTCTGAACGCGTATCTGCGCGTCAGGCCCAAAGACGGCGTTTCAGACCGATACGCGCTGTTTCTGTCCAACCGGCTGAGCCGCATCAGCCCCAAAACGGTCCAGCACCTTGTAAACACCTATCTCGATAAAGCGGGGCTCGGCGGGCTCGGTTTTTCGGTGCATAAGCTGCGGCATACGGCCGCAACGCTTATGTATCAGACCGGTCAGGTGGATCTGCTGGAGCTCAAGGAGATCCTGGGGCACGAAAATCTCAATACAACGCAGATCTATACGCATCTGATGGATTCCAGATTGAAGGCCGCCGTAGACGCCAATCCGCTTTCCGATTTTACACCTTCAGAATAAGCCGGAAAACAGCGCGGCCGCGAGCGCGTCCAGCGCGCAGCCGAGCGCCATGCCCGCGCATGCTTTGCCCGCCTTGGGCAGGTATTTTTTTATCTCCGGCGCGGCGGAGCCGCCCAGAAAAAGGTATTGCGCGGTCTGCCGCGAAAGCTGTACGGCAAGCCCCGCGAGCAAAAGCGAAGCGTATACGGCGCACGACGCGCCCGGCAAAACGATCAGCATCTCGTAAATAAGCCCTTTGATCGCGTATTCCCGCAACAGTGTGCAGGCCATGATCCCGTACCGCATTCCTTTCACGAGCATCAGCGCCGCAAGCGGCACGCTGCCGAGCGGACTCAGCCCGAAAAACAGACATAGGGCGACCGTAAAAAGCATAAAGCCAAGCCCGGCGGCGCCTGCTTTGAGCGGGCTGCCGCCGAGCAGAAACAGCGCGAGTCTGCGGCAGGCTTCAGCGGCCGGACCGCCGGCGCAGCACCCGGCGCCGCCGATCAGAAGCCCGCAGAGAAACATGGCGAAGAGCACGGCGAGCGTAACGGGGCTGGGCGTGCTTTCACCCACCGGCCGGACATTGGTTTTTCTTCTGTAGAACATGATCTTTTTCATTTGCTTTCGACTCCGTTTGTTTTTGTTTTATCGCCCGGTGAAATTGGAATAAACGATCCCGCAGATCGCGGAGACCAGCATCGCGAACGGCAGGATCGGCAGCACCGCAGGACGCAGCGAGAAGCGGTTCCAGCAAAGCAGCACGGCAAGATACGCAAGACCGAGCCCGCCGCCGCCGATCACGCCGCATAAGATACCTTTGAGGCGGAACCGCCGGCGCAGCGCGAGCGCCGCGCAGCAGCTGCCGGGGATGACGCAGATATAAAGCAGAACGGTCAGCCAAAAGCCGTACAGATCCTGTTTTTCAACGAGCAGCCCCGCAAGAAACAGGGACAGGCACGTCGCGAAGATCGGAACGGATACCGTGAGGAGGATCGCGGGTATTCTGTTGCCGGCGCCGGAAAAACGTCTTTTCATCGCATGCAGCTCCTTTTTCTGTTCTGTTGTGAGTATATGCGGACAAGGGCGCCGGATATGACGCAATAACCCGGGCGCAAAAAAAACGGCAGGGAGCGCTTCCCTGCCGTTTGCCGACTGTGATTTTATTCTTCCGATTTTCTGCTTCTGCGCTTTGACTGTTCTTTTTCTTCCTTTTCGTGCGCCTTGGCGGCTTCGATCCTGGCTTTTTCTTCGGCGGCGCGATCGTTTGCCGTGTTGTTGGTCTGGATCGCCCAGCGCATGAATTTGATCCTCGTGCGGTCGGTACCGGTCTCAAGCACGATGGAATCCTCTTTTACCGTGACGACCTTGCCGGTGATGCCGCCTATGGTCGTGATATCGTCGCCGATCTGAACGGCGTCGCGCAGCTTCTGTTCCTCTTCCTGGCGTTTCTTTTGCGGACGAATGGTAAAGAAATACATGAAGCCGAACAAAAGGACCATGATCAGGATCATGCCGATCGGGCTGCTGAACAGCCCTCCCGCGGTATTGCCGGCGCCGGTGGTGGCCAACAGATTAAACGTCATCAAATCTTCCTCCATAGTGAATTAATACAGTTATTATAATGGGTCAGCGCAAAAAAAGCAAGTGTTTTTTGATTAATCGATGCGCCTTCCGCTCAATCGCGGGAGATTATCGGAATAAAAGGCCTCAAACCGGTTTTCGTCGAGCGCCGCGCGGATCTCTTCCATCAGCGTATTGTAGAAAAACAGATTGTGCATCACGCAGAGCCTGAGTCCCAGTACCTCCTTTGCCTTGATCAGATGCCGGAGATAGGCGCGCGAATGCCCCCTGCATACAGGGCATTCGCATGCGGGGTCCGGCGCGCGGAGATCTTTTTCGTATTTCGCGTTGTTCAGATTGATCACGCCGTCGCGGGTAAACAGATGGCCGTGCCGCGCGTTTCTGGTGGGCATTACGCAGTCGAAGAGATCGATCCCGCGTTTTACGCCTTCGAGAATATCCACCGGCGTGCCGACGCCCATCAGATAACGGATTTTATTCTGCGGGGCGTACGGGAGGACTGCGGAGAGGATCCGGTACATTTCTTCATTCGGCTCCCCTACCGCCAGACCGCCGATCACGTATCCGTCCAGATCCAGCTTCGCGATCTCCTCCATGTGCCGGATGCGCAGACCGTCGAAGGTGCAGCCCTGGTTGATCCCGAAAAGCAGCTGCCGCGGGTTCACCGCGTCGCAAAGCGCGTTCAGCCGTTCGTGCTCCTCTTTGCAGCGCAGAAGCCAGCGCGTCGTCCGTTCACAGGCGGCCTTCGCGTAGTCGTATTTTGCGGGGTTTTCAACGCATTCGTCAAACGCCATCGCGATCGTTGATCCCAGGTTTGACTGGATGTGCATGCTCTCTTCCGGCCCCATAAATATGGTGCGTCCGTCGATGTGCGACTGAAAGGTCACGCCTTCGTCTTTGATCCTGCGAAGCTTGGCGAGAGAAAAGACCTGAAACCCGCCGGAGTCTGTCAGGATCGGCCCCTGCCAGCCTGTGAACCGGTGCAGACCTCCGAGCTCTTTGATCACGCTGTCTCCGGTCCGCACGTGGAGATGATAGGTGTTGCACAGCATCACCTGACAGTGCAGCGTCTCAAGATCCGCGGCAGAAACGCCGCCTTTGATCGCGGCGACCGTGGCTACGTTCATAAAGGCCGGCGTTTGAAACGTGCCGTGAACGGTTGCAAAACGCCCTCTGCGGGCGTTCCCTTCGTTTTTGATCAGCGTATACATTCAGGTCTCCTTCAGATCTCGTCGGTGATCAGCGTACAGTCGCCGAAAGAAAAGAAACGGTATCGCTCCTCAATTGCGGCGCGGTAGGCGTTCAGCGTATTCTCTCTGCCGCAGAAGGCGGAAACAAGCATGATCAGGGTGCTTTCCGGCAGATGAAAGTTGGTGATCAGCGCGTCCACGCAGCGAAATCTGTACCCGGGGTAGATAAAGATGTTCGTATCTCCGCTTCCGGCGCGTACGGCGCCGTCTTCTCCGCAGGCCGATTCAAGCGTCCTGCAGCAGGTCGTTCCCGTACAGACGATCCTTCCTCCGGTTTGTCTGGCGCTGTTGATCAAAGCTGCGGCTTCCTCCGGGACCGTATAATGCTCATAGTGCATCGTGTGGTCCTCGATGTTTTCCGCCTTCACCGGACGGAACGTTCCGATCCCGACGTGCAGCGTGATCTTCGCGATCTTTACCCCCTTCGCACGGATGCTTTCGAGCAGCTCCGGGGTGTAATGCAGCCCCGCCGTCGGCGCGGCCGCGGAGCCGTTGTATTTCGCGTAAACGGTCTGATATCTGTCCGGATCCTTCAGTTCGTGCGTAATATAATGCGGCAGGGGCATTTCGCCGATCTGCTCCAGCTTTTCAAGAAAAATACCCTCGTAGCCGAACCGAACGAGCCTGTTTCCGTTTTCGAGGACTTCGGTAACTTCTCCCCTGAGAACGTTGTCTCCGAAGACAAAGCGGCTGCCTTCCTTCGCCCGTTTGCCGGGGCCCGCGATGCATTCCCAAACGTCTGCGCCTCTGTCCTTCAGCAGAAGAAACTCAACGCGGGCGCCGGTTTCCTCTTTGATCCCGTAGATCCTGGCGGGTATGACCTTTGAGTCGTTGAGCACCAGACAGTCGCCGGCGTGCAGATACTGAGGCAGATCGTAAAAATAACGGTGCTGCAGCGCCCCCGAACGCCTGCCGATCACAAGCATTCTGTCGTGATCGCGTTTTTGAGAGGGCTCCTGGGCGATGAGCTCCGGCGGGAGGTCAAAATAAAAATCCGATTTCTTCATTGGCGCACCTGTAATTCATCATATAAATAAATAAAATTAATCAATCAGGGAATTGACTTCAAATGAAAGATTTGATAGAATATATAGCAAATCTTATTCTATCATAAAACGCGCACGGGCGCAAGTCCCGATGCACATTTTCAGCGCTGCTGAATAGAATTTCAATACGAGGTGATTTTCAATGAACAAGCATTACAAGGTGGGTATCATCGGCGCGACCGGTATGGTAGGGCAGCGTTTTGTAACGCTTTTGCAGGACCATCCGTGGTTTACGATCACGGCGCTTGCCGCGAGCGCCCGTTCCGCCGGCAAGACCTATGAAGAGGCGCTCGGCGGCAGATGGGTCATGAAAACGCCGCTCCCCGCCTGCGTAAAGGATATGCCGGTGTATGACGCGCAGGCGGATCTTGAGAAGATCGCCTCGACGGTCGATTTTGTGTTCTGCGCGGTCGACATGAAAAAGGACGATATCAAAGCGCTGGAAGAGGCGTACGCGAAGGCGGAGTGCCCCGTCGTCTCCAACAACAGCGCGAACCGCTTTACGCCGGACGTTCCGATGCTCATTCCCGAGCTCAACGCCCATCACTGCGCGATCATCCCCGCGCAGAAAAAGCGGCTCGGCACAAAGCGCGGCTTTATCGCGGTTAAATCGAACTGCTCTCTGCAGAGCTACGTTCCCGCGCTCTATCCGCTCGATCAGGCTTTCGGGGTCGAGGATGTGCTTGTATGCACCTATCAGGCGATCTCGGGCGCCGGAAAAACCTTTGAGCGCTGGCCCGAGATGATCGACAACGTGATCCCTTACATCGGCGGAGAGGAAGAAAAGAGCGAAAAAGAACCGCTTAAGATCTGGGGCGCGATCGAGAACGGCGCGATCGTACCGGCTTCAAAGCCGCATTTTACCGCCCAGTGCCTTCGCGTGCCTGTGTCAGACGGTCACATGGCCGCCGTCTTTGTGCGATTCAGGACCAAGCCGACAAAAGAGCAGATCCTGAAGATCTGGCAGGAGTTCAAAGGACGTCCGCAGGAGCTCTGCCTGCCTCACGCGCCGAAGCAGTTCCTGCATTATTTTGAAGAGGACAATATGCCGCAGACAAGGCTGCAGCGCGATCTCGAGGGCGGTATGGCCGTTTCGATCGGCAGACTGCGTAAGGATACGCAGTACGATTACAAATTCGTCTGTCTGTCGCACAATACGCTGCGCGGCGCGGCGGGCGGCGCGGTTCTCGGCGCCGAGCTGCTCTGCGCGGAGGGGTATATCGAACCAAAACAATAACGAAAGGTGATAGATTGAAAAAAGAGATCTTCCGCGGCAGCGCCGCCGCCGTGATCACGCCGTTCACACCGGACGGCAGGGACGTCGATCTCGATTTCTTTCGTGCATTGCTGCACGCTCAGCTTGCGGGCGGAACCGACGCGGTCGTTGTAGCCGGTACGACCGGGGAATCCCCCGTGCTGACAGGCGATGAAAAACGCAGACTGTTTCAATGCGCGGTATCAGAGCTGCGCGGACGCCTGCCTGTGATCGCCGGAACCGGCTCCAACGACACATGGAAGGCTGTCAGAGCATCCAATGAAGCGGAAAAAGAAGGCGTGGACGGTTTACTGATCGTTACGCCTTTTTATAATAAGTGTACGCAGGAGGGCGTTGTCAGGCACTATCATACGATCGCGGACCGCGTCAGCACGCCCGTCATCGTTTATAACGTGCCCTCCCGCACCGGTCTGAATATCAAGCCGGAGACCTATCAGGCGCTGGCGGAACACAAAAACATCGTAGCCGTAAAAGAGGCAAACGGAGATCTCTCAGCGGCGGCGAAAACAGCCTCGCTCTGCGGCGATACGCTTACCATATATTCCGGTAACGACGATCAGACGGTCGCCATGATGGCGCTCGGCGCAAAAGGCGTGATCTCAGTCGCGGCGAACGCGGCGCCTGGCCTTATGCACGCCGTAACGCAGAAAGCGCTTCAAAACGATCTGCTCGGCGCGGCCGAGCGGCAGGCTTCCCTGCTTCGGCTGACCGGGCTGCTGTTTTCGGAGGTAAACCCGATCCCGATCAAGGCCGCCGTCTCATATCTTTACGGCAGAGAGTGCCCGCTGCGGCTGCCCCTGACGCCGATGTCTGAAGACAAAAAACGGCTGCTCATCCGTGAGCTTGACCGCCTGGGGCTTTCAGCCAAACAGTAAAAGACCGCGCTTCCGGTTTTTTTCCGGAGGCGCGGCGCTGTTTATATCAGGGAGCTGTTCAGCCGAGGTTCGCAATGAGGGTATCGAGCTCTTCGCGCATCGTTGCGGGCAGTTTGCTGCCGAACCTGGCGTAGAAGGCCTCGATGCCGGGGACCTCGTCGCGCCACAGCGCGTTGTCGACAGAAAGGATCTCTTCGAGATTCTCTCTGGAGACCTGGTCTTCGATGCCGGTCAGGTCGATGTCGTCCGCATACGGAACATAACCGATGGCGGTCTCTCTCGCCTCGACCTTGCCTTCGCAGCGGGCAAGGATCCAGTTCAGAACGCGCAGGTTGTCGCCGAAGCCGGGCCACAGGAAGTTGCCGTCGTCGTCTTTTCTGAACCAGTTCACGTTGAAGATCTTCGGGGCCTTGTCGGGATCCAGCGTTTTGCCGATGTCGACCCAGTGCTGCCAGTAGTCGCCCATGTTGTAGCCGCAGAACGGCAGCATGGCCATCGGGTCGCGGCGCACAACACCCACGGCGCCGGCGGCGGCGGCGGTGGTCTCAGAGGCCATGATCGAGCCGACGAATACGCCGTTGTTCCAGTCTCTGCTCTGATACACCAGCGGGGCAAGCTTGGCGCGTCTGCCGCCGAAGATGATCGCGGAGATCGGCACGCCCTGCGGATTCTCGAATTCGCTGCTCAGGCACGGACAGTTGATCGCGGGGGCGGTGAAGCGGGAGTTGGGGTTCGCGCCCTTTTCGGTGCTCTCCTGACCGTTCCAGGGGTTGCCCTTCCAGTCGTTCGCGTGAACGGGCGGGTTCTTATCGAGCCCCTCCCACCACACGGTGTTGTTCTCAAGATTGTGGCAGACGTTCGTAAAGATCGTGCCTCTCTGGGTGGAGATCAGCGCGTTGGGGTTGGATTTCATGTTGGTGCCGGGGGCCACGCCGAAGAAGCCGTTTTCGGGGTTGATGGCGTAAAGTCTGCCGTCTTCGCCCTTGCGGATCCAGGAGATATCGTCGCCGACGGTCCAGACCTTGTAGCCGGCCTTCCGGTAGCCCTCGGGCGGGATCATCATGGCGAGGTTCGTTTTGCCGCAGGCGGAGGGGAAGGCGGCGCATACGTATTTGATCTCGCCGTCGGGGCGCTCGATGCCGAGGATGAGCATATGCTCAGCCTGCCAGCCCTCTTTCCAGCCCTGATAAGAGGCGATGCGGAGCGCGAAGCACTTTTTGCCGAGCAGAACGTTTCCGCCGTAGCCGGAGTTTACGGAGATGATGGTGTTATCCTGCGGGAACTGGCAGATCCAGCGCTTTTCGGGATCGATATTGCACTTGCAGTGCAGGCCGCGCACCCAGTCGTCGGAATCGCCGAGGAAGTCGAGCACGGCGGTGCCTACGCGCGTCATGATGCACATGTTCAGCACTACGTAGATGGAATCCGTCAGCTCGATGCCGACCTTGGAGAATTTGGAGCCAACGGGGCCCATGGAGTAAGGGATGACGTACATCGTTCTGCCCTTATAGGAATCTCTCGCGATGTCGTAAAGCATTTTGTAGCATTCGCCGGGCTCCATCCAGTGGTTGGTCGGACCTGCCTCTTCTTCGGTGGGGGTGCAGATGAGGGTTCTGTCTTCCACGCGGGCGACGTCGGTGGGGTCGGTGCGGTGCAGATAACAGTCGGGCAGAAGCTCCTGATTCAGGCGGATCATTTCGCCGGTGGAGCAGGCTTCTTCGCGCAGCGCTTCGATCTGCTCTTTGGAGCCGTCGATCCAGACGATCTTATCCGGCTTGACGAGATCTACTTTTTCGTCGATCCAGCTCAGGACGGACTTGTTGGTAGTCAGTGCCATGATTACATCTCTCCTTTTCAATTCGGATTCAATCCAAAATCAGATTTATCTTATCATATTGTCACAAGTTTGTCAATATCCATTGTCGCGCTCGCGTTCAGATTTAAGTCGGCGACGTTGCCCGCCAGGTATTCATAATAAGCCTCGGCGCCGATCATGGCGGCGTTGTCGCCGCAGTACCTGAGCTCGGGCAGGCAGAGTCTTACGTTCCTTTTTTTGCAGAGCCGCGCGAGCTCCCGGCGCAGCACGCTGTTGGCGGAAACGCCCCCCGCGGCGGCCAGCGTTTTCAGCCCTGTGCTTTCAAGCGCCGCCTGCGTTTTTTCGCAGAGAACGTCGGCGACGGCGCGCATAAAGGAGGCCCCGATATCGGCGGCCGCGACCGGCTCCCCTTTCTGCGTTTTTTGATGCACAAGGTTGATCACGGCGGTCTTCATGCCCGAAAAGCTGAAATCGAGCGGGGCGCCGTCCACACGCGGCTTCGGAAAGCGGTACGCGAAGGCGTCGCCCTCACGGCAGGCGCGGTCCATGTTCAGCCCGCCGGGATACGGAAAACCGAGCACGCGGGCGGCTTTGTCCATCGCCTCCCCGGCTGCGTCGTCTCTCGTTCTGCCGAGCACGCGGTAGCGGGTGTAATCCGTCACCTCGATCAGGTGGGTGTGCCCGCCCGAAACGACGAGCGAGAGAAACGGCGGCTCAAGCTCCGGCGAAGAGATGTAGTTGGAGGCGACGTGCCCCCTTAGATGGTGAACGGGGATCAGCGGCTTGCCGCTTGAAAAGCTCAGCCCCTTCGCGAAATTCACCCCGACCAGCAGCGCCCCGATCAGCCCCGGCGCGTTCGTCACGGCGATCGCGTCGACCTGCCCGAGCGTAAGGCCGGCGTCTCGCAGCGCCTGTCTGCACACGGCGGAGATCGATTCGCAGTGTCTTCTGGAGGCGATCTCGGGCACCACGCCCCCGTAGAGCACGTGCTCCGGGATCTGCGACGCCACCGCGTTCGACAGAACTGCCCTTCCGTTTTCAACGACCGCGGCGCCGGTATCGTCGCAGGAGGATTCGATTGCCAGTATTTTCATGTTACGATCCGCTTTCTTCAAAATATACCGTATAAATGGCGGCGTCCTCCGTCGGCGCGGAATAAAAACGCCGCCGCTCGCCCATCAGGCGAAAGCCCTCTTTCTCATACAGCCGGCGGGCGGGCTGATTGGAGACGCGCACCTCCAGCGACAGAAAGGAACAGCCCGCGTTTTTCGCCGCAGCCTTCAAAGCCCTTACCAGCGCGGCTCCGATCCCCTGCCCGCGAAGCTCCGGGCGCACCGCCAGATTGCCGACGTACGCTTCGTCGAGCGCCACGCGGCAGCTGATATAGCCGCAAAGCCGGCCGCCGGCGACGGCCTTCAGGAACACGCAGTCCGTTCGCAGCAGCTCTTCCCGGGCGGCCGCCTCGCTCCACGGGCGCGAAAAACACTGCCGCTCGAGCGCGGCGACGGCCGCTTCATCGCCCGGCGCGGCTTTTTCGATCCGCACCGGCAGTCCGTTTTTATCCTTTTGCGTCATACCAGGTCTTACCGTATCCCACGTCTGTTTTTAATACTACGCCGAGCCGGGCGGCATGCTCCATCTCTTCCTTGAGGAGTCTGGAAGCCGCCGGGGCGTCGGCCTCAGGCGCTTCTATGATCAGCTCGTCGTGCACCTGCATGATCAGCCTGCACGCGGGCAGCTCCCTTAACAGGCGGTCTCGCACGCGTATCATCGCGAGCTTGATGATATCCGCCGCCGTTCCCTGGATAGGCATATTTCTTGCGACGCGCTCCCCGAAGGAACGCGTCTGAAAATTGGAGGCCCTCAGCTCCGGCAGATACCGTCTGCGTTTGAAATACGTTTCGGCGTAGCCCTTTTTTTTCGCGGATTCGATCGAGCTGTGCATATAGGCGTTCACATCCGCGTAAAGCGCCAGATACGCCTCGATAAACCGCTCCGCCTCCTCGCGGCTCGTGTGGATGTCTTTCGCGAGCGAAAACGCGCCGATGCCGTACACGATGCCGAAATTGACGGCCTTTGCCTTGCTGCGCAGATCGGCGGTCACGTTCTCCGGCGGCACGCCGAATACCTTTGCCGCCGTCGCGGTGTGGATATCCTCGCCGCGTTCAAAGCAGTCGAGCATGGCGGCGTCCGCGCTCAGCGCGGCCAGTACGCGCAGCTCGATCTGCGAGTAATCCGCGTCGACCAGCACACGCCCTTCCGGGGCGACGAAAAACTTGCGGAACTCTTTTCCGATCTCGGTGCGCACCGGGATATTCTGCAGATTCGGCTCCGTTGACGAGAGCCGCCCGGTTCGGGTCTCGGTCTGCGTAAACGTGGAATGGATCCGCCCGTCGTCGCCCGCGGCTTTCAGCAGGCCGTCGCAATAGGTGCTTTTGAGCTTCGCGTACGTTCGGTAGTCAAGGATAAGCGCCGCGAAGGGGTTTTCCCTCGCCAGCTCCTCAAGCACCTCGGCGTTGGTCGAATAGCCTGTTTTGGTCTTCTTTTTGGCAGGGAGCTTCATTTTTTCAAAGAGGACCGTTCCGAGCTGCTTTGGCGAATTGATGTTGAAGCGCTCCCCCGCCGCTTCATAGATGCGCGCCTGCAGCCGGTCGATGCGCTGCTGCAGTATTTCGGAATACGACCGGATCGCCTGCGTATCCACCGCCATGCCGGCCATCTCCATTTCGGCGAGCACGCGCGCGAGCGGGATCTCCATCTCCGTGAGCAGCGTCAGCTGCCCGTTCGACGTCAGATTCGCGCGGAGCCTCTCACAGAGCCCTGGCATGAGAACGGCGTCTTTTACGTCGGCATGCTCCGAAAGCGGCGCGTGTGTATCGCCGGCGGCTTTGAGCGCGGGCGGCTGCAGGCGGTAGGTCATCGCGAGGGCCGCCGCGCCGTAATCCGAGGTATTCGGATTCAGGATGTAGGCCGCCAGAACGGGGTCGAACGCCGGCAGCGGCAGATCCAGGCCGTACTGCCCGGCAAGGCGGCAGAACTGTTTGGTCTGCGGGGTGACCCATTCTCGCCGCCCGTCTGCGACCAGCGCCGAAAGCAGGCGGATCTGCGCTTCTGCGCCGCCGGGCACGCAGTACAGGGTCTTACCCGAAACGAGCAGCAGCCCCGCTTCTACGCTGCGCAGCGCATACAGGGGGGAGTCGGCCGCAAGCCGTTTTTTTGCCTCCTCAGCGCCGCAAACGCAAAAGTCGTAAACGATCCCCGGCTCCTCCGGGGCTTTTGACGCGGCCCGGGCGGCAGATTCTTTGAGCCCGAGCTTGCCGATCAGCCGGAACAGCTCGTATCTTGCGAGCAGCTCCCTGAGTTTTTCGCGGTCCTGCGGGGCAAGCCGGTAGTGTTCCGGATCGGTATCGATCGGCGCGTTCAGTACGATCGTGCCGAGCTCGCGGCTCAGAAACGCGTTTTCGCGGTCGGCCCGCAGCTTTTCGCGCACGTTTTTGGTGACGTCGAGCGCGTCGAGATCGGCGTAGATGCGGTCGATCGAGCCGTATTTCCGGATCAGCTCCCCGGCCGTTTTAGGCCCCACGCCCGCCACGCCCGGAATGTTGTCGCTGCTGTCGCCCTGCAGGGCCTTGATCTCAATCATGCCCTCAGGCGAAACGCCGTATTCCTCCATGAGCGCCTCGGGGCCGTATTCCTTCGTTACGGTCTGCCCCGCTTTGGTCGAGGTAAGCAGGACCCGTACGTTTTCCCGGACGAGCTGCAGGGAATCCCGGTCGCCCGTCGCGATGTAGCAGCGGCACGTTTTTTCGGCCGCGTGCGAGAGCGTGCCGAGGATATCGTCCGCCTCAAATCCCTCGCACGAAACGATATGGCAGCCGTAGGCGCTGAGGATCTCTTTGAGCGGCTCCATCTGTTCGAAAAGCTCTGGCGGCATCGGCTTTCTTTCCGCCTTGTAGGCGCCGTAACGTTTGTGGCGGAAGGTGGGCGCCTTCAGATCGAACGCGACCGCGACGTGCGTCGCATCCAGACTCTCCTGCAGATGCAGAAAGATATTCATAAAGCCGAAAAGCGCGTTCGTGTAACGACCGTCTTTCGTCGTAAGCAGTTTTACGCCGAAAAAGGCGCGGTTGATCAGGCTGTTTCCGTCTATGATCAGAAATCGATCCATATGGGCCTCCCTGTTCGCATTTCGTTTTGTGTCTTTTTTTATCATACCATAACGCGGCGAATTATTCAATTGACATCTTTATTTTTTTCGGGATCTGTGTTAAAATACAAAGAAAACCGGGAGGAGGCGCGGATATGAAGATCGGAACATGGGAGCCGAAGGGCTTTTGCGCCCTGGCGCCGATGGCCGGCGCGGCGGACCGCGCTTTTCGCGAGCTGTGCGTATCCTACGGCGCGTCGTTCTGCGTCAGCGAGATGGTCAGCGCGAAGGGGATCGTTATGGGCGACCGAAAATCCGATTCGCTGATGGAGATCGGCGAAGACGAGCGGCCGTGCGCCGTGCAGCTCTTCGGCAGCGAACCGGCGGCGATGGCGCAGGCGGCCGTTACGGCGCTCAGGCACAAGCCGGATTTCATCGATATCAACATGGGCTGCCCCGCCCCGAAGGTGACCAAAACCGGCGCCGGCAGCGCGCTGCTGAAGGACCCCGTTCTGGCAGCGAAGATCGTTCGCGCGGTAAAGGACGCGGTCCCGCTCCCTGTTACGGTCAAGATGCGCGTCGGCTGGGACGCTTCTCCCTTCGACCCCGCCGGGTTCGCGCAGGCGATGGAGGCCGCCGGGGCGGATATGATCACCGTACACGGCCGCACGCGCCTGCAGATGTATGCCCCGCCCGTTGACCGAAGCGCCATTGCCGCCGTGAAACGGGCCGTCAGGCTCCCTGTGATCGGCAACGGCGATATCGATTCCCCCGAGGCCGCGCGCCTGATGCTGGAGGAGACCGGCTGCGATTTTCTGATGATCGGCAGAGGCGCGCTCGGCAGGCCGTGGCTGTTCCGGGCCGTAAACGCTTACCTTGGCGAGGGTATCATGCTCCCGGAGCCGGACGGAGAGGAAAAAATGCGCGTGCTGATGCGGCACGCGGAGCTGATCTGCAGATACAGGGGCGAACGGATCGGCATTACCGAGCTTCGCAAGCACGCGCTGTGGTATACAAAAGGGATGCGCGGCGGCGCCCGGCTGCGCAGCCGATTCAGTACGATGAAGTCGCTTTCGGAGCTGCGCGAGCTTGCCGAAGAGATCGCGGCCGGCTGCTGACCGGGGCCGGCCGGATCCCGCACGAAAAAAAACAAAAAAAACACA
>CADBOC010000408.1 GCA_902796175.1 Oscillospiraceae bacterium
ACCGGATCAAAATAATCCCCCCATTGGTCAACAAAGCGTATGACAAACAAAGAACGCGGCGCGGGTCGATTTGCAGCCGCCCCTACAGACACCCGCAGCGATCCTGCATCATAACCGGCGTTTCGGTTGATTCCCAGGTCTTTTAAGTTCTTTTCGTCACAGCGGATGTGGGCATCCGCGCTACCGGTTCGGCAGCCGCCGCGCTCTACGGAACGCCTCGACAATTTCGGAATTTTTACATTTCGTCTTTTTACGGCGCTTTGCGCCGTTTATAATGCCGGCCGCAGGCCCCATTTTCATCTTTCATCTTTCGTCTTTTATAACTTTAAAAACCGCGTCGGGACGCCCCCCTGCCTCCACACAGGCAACGGGCCGTCCCTTTTTCTTTCTGCTTATTCCGTTCTGAACACGTCGATCGATACGGGGCCGATGAGGCCCGAGGCGGCGTCGCGGGGGTAGTTCGCGTAGGGGGAGGGGATCGTCGAATAATGGTTGCACAGCGTGTTGCTCACGGTGACGGTCAGCTCGTTGTCGCCGTCTTTGAGCCACGCCGTGATATCGCAGACGTAGGGCGGGTGGGTGAGAACGGCGGCGGTCTCGCCGTTCACGTTCACGTTCGCCGTCACCTTTACGCTGCCGAGGTCGAGCATAAAGCGTTCGTTCTCCCGTTTTTTGAGCGTGACGGTCCTGCGGTAGCGCAGCTTGCCGGAGTAACTGGCCAGCGCCCCGACCTTCGCCGTATCGCCCGCTTCGATCTTTCCCTCGCCGTAGAGCAGCCGCGCGGGCTCCGGGATCGCGCCGGTGAACGACGCGCCGGGCTCGGTATCCACGGTCAGCGTAAACACCGGCGTTCCCTCGGCGGGGCTGCCCTCCGCCCGCCATACGCCGCCGCCGAAATACCCGTCGCCGACGCGTGTCAGGGGAATATCCCTGCCGTTCATTTCGGCGTGTACCGGCGCGCCCAGCAGCGGGATCTCAAAGCCGTACGCGCCGGGGAAGCCCTGAAAACGGTAGGTAAACCGGCGGGCGGTCTCATTCGCCGGGGCGAAGGGCAGATAGGCCGGGTTCCGGTACGCGTCGCGCGTCAGCGGGCGGGAAAGCGGCGCGGGATCCTTCTCACGCGTCAGCCATACCCCGGCGCGTTTGAGCGGGGCGCGGTTGATGTAGTCCGGCCGTTTGGTCTCGTCGTAGACAAAGCCCGCCACCAGACGGATGCGCCCGGCCGGCAGCAGCAGCATCGCTTCGGGATCCGTGATCTTTGCGCCGTTTACGTAGAGCACGTCCGGCTCCACGCCCGTCAGCTTCAGCCACGCGGGGGTCGGCTCGGCGCAGAGCACGTCCGTCGCAAAGAGCGCGTCGCCGTCGAAGATCATGTTGTGGTCCCACACGCGGCCGCGCAGACCGTGGTGGCCCTGCTCGAGCATCGCCGGCAGGGTATTCGCCTCGGGGTGGATGTAGCCCCAGCGGTCGGACAGAGCCAGCGGTTCCGAGCCCTCGGGCAGTTCGCTGCCGTTGGGCGCGGCGGCGCGGGCCAGCGCGAACACGTTTTCGGCGTTTTTCAGGACCCAAACGGCAAGGCTTCTGCCGTAGGGCAGGTACGGGGCGTTTTTCTCCGGTGTTTCTTCGCCGGGCGCGCACGCGAAAAACCGCGCCTCGGGGCCGATCACGCCGCCTGCGGGCAGGTAGAAATCGCCGTAAGCGTTGTCGAGCGTCGGCTCCGGCAGAAAAGACCATTCGCCGCCCAGCGACATGCCCCGCACCGGCAGTCTGCCTTCAAAGCCGGCGGTATCCAGCTCGTCGTCAAAGGGGACGTAATCGTCCGTGAACAGGATCAGCGTATCCGCGTCCGGTTCGTTCGGCAGCTTTACAAAGGTAAAGCCCTGCGTCTGAACGGTGCCGAGCAGGCGGGTGACGCGCCCCGTTTCGCTGTTCAGCAAAAAGGGCTGGCCCGTCGCCTCGAACCGGCAGACGCTGTCGCGGGCGCAGTACCGTAGAAAGAAGAGGCGGTCCTCGCCGAGCCTGCGGGCCGTGCAGTATTTTTTTTCGCCGAGGTCGTCGGCGTCCGGCAGAAAGCTGCGGCGCACGCCGGAGCCGATCTGCCTGAGCAGCGAAGCGTTCCCGGTAACGAGCGCGCCGCCGGGGCAGGAGAGTATCTCCTCTGTCAGCGCCGAAAGCCTGCCGTATTCCTGCGGCGGCAGATCGGTCTCAAAGGGCGTGCGTTCGGTAAAGATCACGCCGCCGCCCTCACGCGCGAATTCGGCGAGCTTTTCGATCACCGAAAAGCGGACGCAGTCGACGGCGCAGAGGATCACAGCCCGGTAGGAGCAGCCTGCGATCTTCAGCTCGCCGTCCTCGATAGCGGCGTTCAGGATGGACTGATGGTCGATAAAATCGAAGTCCATGCCGCGCTCGAACAGAAATCCGGCGGTTTCAAAGGTCGCGTCGCGGCAGCGGGCCGCGTCTTCCCCGTAGTCGAACGAAGAGACGGGGTAAAAGATCGCGGCGTCGCACATATGCGCGCCCGTCGTCAGCAGGCAGGAGAGCCGCTTATATTTTTTGAGCCAGCTCTCCATGTCGTCCCAGTAGGGCATGCGGAAGTGGAAATCGGGCGGCGCCCACTCAAAAAAGCCGCCGAGCGTCGTATAATACAGACCGTGCAGGTTCAGCAGGTTCGCGCCGAACAAAAAGTTGTCGCTCGTCGCGGCGGTGATATCGGCAGGCGACGTGCCCCAGCCGGAGGAATGGTAGCCCTCGAGCCATACCCGGGGCCGTTCGTACAGCCCCGCGATCGAGGCGTTCACCTTCACCTTGATCAGGTCCGCGGCTCTGCCGGGCGTGTCGTTGCCGGGGGCCGTGAACCAGCGCACGGCGCGGAAGTAATCCGAAAACTCGCCGGGGTCGCGGCCGCGGCCCGACTGGTCGCAGCCGTAGATCATGCCGCGCTCGCTGTGGAATTCGTACACGGGGCGGAAGTAATGCTCCTCCATCAGGGCGGTGCGGCAATCGGCGATATCAAGGCGGATCTTCGCCGTGATGCGGCCGAGCTTAAAAAAGAGATGGGGCAGAAAGCCAAGGGGATCGTAGCCTTTTTCTTTTTTTACGCGCTCGCGCAGCTCCTCGCGCCAGAGCTTATGTACGTCCGCGCCGAAGAGCAGCTCATCCTGAAAGAAGTAGTTGAGCGTGCCGCGGAATTCGGGCAGACGGCGTTCGAATTCCGAAAAATAGATATCGACCAGCCTTTCGCCGCAGCCGGGCGACATGGGGTCGAAGGCCTGTTTTTTGGGGGTAAGACGCAGCAGGAACGCGTCGTAGCAGCCGAGGGGAAAATCCCGTTCGCCGTCTCTTTGCCATAGGATGCGCGGCTTTTCGCACGCGGGGTCGTCGTAAACGACCACGGCGTAAAGATCCTCCGCCGACTGAAGCTCGGCGGGGCCGAAGAGCATGCGGCGTTCGGCGGAAAGCTCCGCCGCCGCGAACGCGGGGTCGGCTGCGACGCGGTCGGTAAAATACCCGTTCCCGATCCACGCCAGCGTATAATCGCCGACGCCGATGCCCATGCCGAGCCTGCGGCATTCCGCCGCCGCGTGGCGGAAAAACGCCCACCACGCCTCCGAAAACTGCACGGGGTCGCC
>CADBOC010000409.1 GCA_902796175.1 Oscillospiraceae bacterium
AAAAACCGCGGCAGCCCCCATCCGTTCGTATGACGCGCCTCCCGGGCCGATTCGATCCAATCTTTTCGTGCCGAACCGAATAATCGTTTCAAGGCGCGCGCCTGCAGAAGGGGGGCCGGGTACCGGCACGTCGGGGACGACGTGCCCTACGGCGTAAGGCAAATGCAGCGGGTTTGCCGGGGGCCTGTGCGTTCGGCGGGCGTTGCCGTGCGCTTTATGGGGGGGTGCGTGCGGTGGGGATAAGAGGGACGCGCGCATGCCGGATACAAAAAACCGAGGATCCCCGGACGTGCGCACGTCCGGGGATCCCCGGTTTTTTGCAGGGTGGTTTCTCTCTGCACGCGTAAAAGCTCAGAAGCGCATCTGTTCGCGCATATCCATGGCGGTATCGACAAGGCGCGTCAGGATCGCGTCGCGGGCTTCGTCGGGGGCGTAGAGGCTCTGGTGGTGCGCTTCCAGCACGCAGTCGCCGAGGTAGCCGACGGCCTTCAGCGTGTCGAGGAAGAGGGACCAGTCGACGTTCCCGTCGCCCGGGATCAGGTGGCCGTCGTTTGTGCCGTCGTTATCCTGAATGTGGATAGACAGGGGCGCGACGGCGCATTGCAGCAGGATATCGGGCTCATAGCCGCAGCAGTGGGCGTGGCCCACGTCGAAGCACCAGCCGAAATGCGGGGAATCCACCAGCTTTACCAGCTTCGCGATCATGCGCGGGTCGGAGGAATCCTCCCACAGGATGTTCTCGGAGAGGAGCGTTACGCCGCATTCCGCCGCGACGGGCAGCAGCTTTTTGATCGCGGCGGCGTTCACCGCCAGAAAACGCGCCGACGTTTTGATATAACTGCCGTCCGCGTTCTGAAAGACCGGGTGCACCACCAGGTACCGCGCCCCCAAAACGGCGGCGGCGCGGATCGAGCGCACGGCAAGATCGTACTTATCCGCCTCCCCGGGCGCGTGGGCGTGGGTATAGGGCACGCCGACCGCGTCCGCCTTCGCGCGGAGCCCTTCGGCCCAGGTCAAATAACCGTCGGAAAGGAAGGGAGAGCCCTCGAAGGTCCAGTAATCGAAGCCCATATCGATCCCCTCAAAGCCGAGAGACGCGAGGCGCTCGACCGCCTGTTCGGCCGGGTAGCCGTCCTCGAACACGTCGGTCGTGGTGACGACGCGGGGGATCATCGGAATGACGACGCTCCCCTCAAACGACTTATACTCCTTCTTAACGCCGAGCTCCTCGACCCAGCGGCGGGTCTCGAAGGTCGTTAAATTGCCGTTGGTGTTCTCGTACACCCATGTGGGCGTCGGCCAGAGGCAGACCTCCGGCGAGACGGCCTGATAGAAGTTCTGCCCCACGCCCCCCTGACCGTGGTGGGACATTTTGCAGTAGTCGCAGCGCATCAGCCCCGTATCGCCGTATTTTTCGACGACGTAGTCGCCGGCGTTCGTCTCCGCGTCGCCGTCGAACATCACGCTCGTGCCGCCGAGATCCATGCGCATGATCGTGGAGCCCTCATTGCAGGTGCGCCATGCGGGATTGAAGGTATAGAACACGGTGAATTTCGCCGCGCCGACGCTGAACACGTCCCCCTCGGCGAGGGAAGCCGCCTTCCCTTCAAAGCGCGGGGAAAGCCGCTGAAACTCGCTGATCACCGTGACCGCCCACTCGTCATGGCCCTCGTAAAAATCGGGTTCAGGGAAGTTTGCGTAGACCCTGTCGAAGGTCACGTCCGGGTAACGCTCGACGACCTCTAAAAAGACCTCGCAGTGGTCGTCGTGCGCGTGGGAGAGGAACCACGCGTCAATGTGCGGCCGCGTCTGACCGGTCGCGGCCTTCAGGTATTCCACGAAATACGGCGTTTCGCTGCGGTGGCCGCCGTCTATGACGATGACCTTGCCGTCCTCGGTGGTGATGATGAAGCTGTCGCCGATGGTATCGGTGACGGATTTCAGCATATGGATCGCGTTTTGCATATACGTGTTTTTCACTCCTTCTTTTCTGACGCGGAACCACTGGATCAGCCTTTCCCAAAGCGTTTGGATCCGCCGCCATACCTCCCTGAAACAGGCAGTCAGAGAAGCCGCCTGTTGTTTCGCGGCGCCGTCCGCCGCGGCGAGGAGGGCGGGCGCTTTTTCGGCGGCGGCCATTGTCCCCGCCGGGGGGACCGGGGCTGCCGCCTCGCCATAAGCTGCCGCGGCTGAGACCGGCGCGGCGGCATAAGAGACCGCGGGCGCGGCGGCGGTGAAGAGCAGCGTGAGAACCAGGATCGCGCTTACGATCGTTTTTTTCATCCGGGATCACTCCTTTTTTCCTTTCCTTAATTGTAGCAGAAGCGCGGAAAAAGAGCAAGATGAAAAATCGTTTCCTTCCCGCGATCGCAGCCGTTTCTCCGCTTGTTTTTTGCGCAAGGCCGTGCTACAATGGACAAAAAACGGAGGAGAAAGGGAAGATGAAACGTATTTTTGAGATCGACCCGCATTTCAAAGTGGAAACCGAAACGCCGCATACCGACGCGGCCTTTTACGACCCGCGAACCGAGCCCTTTCGCATTTACGGTCTCAGGTATGAAAACGGGATGTTCCGCCGCCTGCCGGAGGCCGTCGCCCGCAGCGTGAACGAGGGCGTATACCATCTGCACACGAACACCGCGGGCGGGCGGCTGCGCTTTCAGACGGACAGCCCCTATATTCTGATCCACGCGAAAATGTCGGGCGCGGACCAGATGCCGCACTTCCCCCTCACGGGCTCCGCCGGCTTCGACCTCTACGCCGACGGCGTTTACGAGCGCACCTTCACGCCGCCGCCGGGGCTCAGGGACGGCTATGAGAGCGCCGCCGAATTCGACGGCCGGGCGATGCGGGAGATCACGGTCCATTTTCCGCTTTACGCGAACGTGACGGCGCTCGCCGTCGGCCTTTCGGCGGACGCGCGGCTTTTGCCCGCCGCCCCCTACCGGGATATTCCGCCGATCGTATATTACGGCTCCTCCATCACGCAGGGGGGCTGCGCCTCGCGCCCCGGCAACGCCTATGAGAACATTCTCACCCGCCGGCTGAACGCGGACCACATCAACCTCGGCTTTTCCGGCAGCGCCAGAGGCGAGGACGCGATCGCGGACTATATCGGCGGGCTCGGCATGTCTGTGTTCGTGCAGGATTACGACCACAACGCGCCGGACGCGGCGCACCTGCGAAACACCCACGAGCGGCTGTTCCGGACGGTGCGCCAAAAACAGCCGGACCTGCCCGTCGTGATGCTCTCGCGCCCGAAATACCGCCTGACCGCCGAAGAGGCCGAGCGCCGCGCGATTGTAAAAGCCACCTTCGACAACGCCCGCGCCGCCGGGGACAAACACGTATATTTTCTGGACGGCCCCGCCCTGATGGCCCTCGCCCGGGACGAGGGCACCGTTGACAACTGCCACCCCAACGACCTCGGCTTTTATTCGATGGCGGCGGCGCTCGAACCGACGCTGCGGGATATTCTCGGGTGAATAACAATCGGAGATCCCTGAACGCGCAAAACGTTCAGGGATCCCCGATTGTTGTTACGAATCGTAGAAACGCCGCCCCTCCCCGGTCACAAGGCGCTCTGTTTTCGGGTACGCGAAGATCGCGGGATCCGAGGCGTGTTCGGCGAGGTAATCGGCGAAACGCGCCGCGTACCATTTCGCCATGCCGAGGTTGTGCATGAGGTAGTGGCCGCAGTTTTCCGGCGACGTGCCGGGGACCTCCTGCGCGTCGGCGACGCTCCTGAACGCCCGCAAAAGCAGATCGAAGATCTCTTCGGGGGCGCGGCGGCCCTTCAGGATCAGATAAAAGCCGGTCAGGCAGCCCATGGGGCCCCAGTAGACGATCTCATCCTTCCAGACGGGGTCGTTGCGAAGGAAGGTGGCGACGAGATGCTCCAGCGAATGCATGGCGCCCACGTCGACGGCCGGCTCTCTGTTCGGCCTTGTGAGCCGCACGTCGTAGGTCGTGACGGCGCCGTTCCCCACGGTATCGGTACGGCTGGTAAAAATACCCGGGATGATGCGGGTATGGTCAACGGAAAAACTCGGGATCAGATCCATGATGCGTCTCCTTTTTAACGGTATGGAAGAGGCCGGCCGGAACGGCGGCCCGTCTCTTTGTAACAGTATAAAACAAGGGGGCAAAAAAGTCAACACGGACATAACGTCAGAATCATTCCGACAAATCCGGATTTGTCGATGTGTTCCATGAGGCAGAAAGCTGCCGTCCCGGTAGCGCGGCTGCCCTCAGCCGCCCCGGCGAAG